>DASXFZ010000060.1 GCA_036489315.1 Candidatus Cybelea sp. | reverse complement strand
CCCCCTACGTCTTACCGCGGCTGCTGGCACGTAGTTAGCCGGGGCTTCCTCCAAGGGTACCGTCAATATCTTCCCCTTCGACAGTGGTTTACGACCCGAAGGCCTTCTTCC
Organism: Candidatus Cybelea sp.; assembly: GCA_036489315.1. Taxonomy (NCBI): domain Bacteria; kingdom Bacillati; phylum Vulcanimicrobiota; class Vulcanimicrobiia; order Vulcanimicrobiales; family Vulcanimicrobiaceae; genus Candidatus Cybelea; species Candidatus Cybelea sp. The sequence continues at coordinate 147,745 of DASXFZ010000060.1, read as the reverse complement.
CACACGCGGCGTCGCTCCGTCAGGCTTGCGCCCATTGCGGAAAATTCCTCACTGCTGCCTCCCGTAGGAGTCTGGACCGTGTCTCAGTTCCAGTGTGGCTGGTCGCTCTCTCAAGCCAGCTACCCATCGGAGTCTTGGTAGGCCGTTACCCCACCAACTAACTAATGGGACGCAGTCCCCTCTCTCAACGGATTGCTCCTTTCATCGTCATGTGATGCCACTCGACGATCGTATGCGGTATTAGCTAACCTTTCGGCTAGTTATCCCCCACATAAAGGTAGGTTGACCACGTGTTACTCACCCGTCTGCCACTGGGTATTGCTACCCCGTTCGACTTGCATGTGTTAGGCACGCCGCCAGCGTTAGTCCTGAGCCAGGATCAAACTCTCCATAAAAAACTTTATGAAGCCTTTGATGAAGGCTCTATACTCTATAAGTTATTGTACGAAATCTCGCGACTCAAAAGACATTGCCAGTTGACGTTGTCTTAAAGACGTCGGAGACCCACAGACTTATGCGCTTGCTGTACTGTTCAGTTTTCAAGGAGCGTATTAAACCCGCGGTAACCCCCAAAGCGTATCGACCGACCAGGTTGGCGCCGAACGCCTCTGAAGACCGCGGGGAACTGCCCCGGCCGACGAGAGTCGGTTTTGGGGCCGACGGCTATCATATCGCCGCCGTATCGGCGTGTCAAGGAAACACGCCTTGTTACTTTCACAGACCCCTCGGTCGGCCGATTGGTTGCACCGTGCTCGAACTTTTTTTCCGGCGTCACGAGACCGCTCCCCGGACGCTATATTTTCGGACGCTATTATAAGAGGAAAGGCGCCGATGCTCTTCGACCACGTTGATCTCCGAGTCTCCGGCCTCGCGAAGGCCCGCGTTCTCTACGACGCGCTGCTGCCGGCGATGGGATTCGCTCACATCTCCGAAGACGCGAACTCGGTTTGCTACTATCGTCGGGGCGAAGAGCGCTCCAACGCCTTTTTCGGGATCATTGCCGATCCGGCACACCGCCCCAACGGCAGCCGGATCGCCCTCTGGGGAGCGAGCCGCGAAGAGGTCGACCGCCTCGGCACGATCGCTCAGACCGCCGGCGCCCAGGCCTTCGAGCCTCCGCACGTCTGCGAAGAGTACACCCCGTTCTACTACGCCACGTTCTTCGAGGACGCCGCCGGAAACAAGCTCGAGATCTGCTTCCGCGACCTCGGCTAGTCCACCGTTAAACCTTACGTGAGATCGTCTTTCCCTGCATGAAGAGCTGCAGGTAGTCGTTCCCGCCGGCTTTACTATCGGTGCCCGACATGTTGAAGCCCCCAAACGGGTGGACCCCGACGAGCGCGCCGGTACTCTTCCGGTTGAAATACAGGTTGCCGACGTAAAAGTCGCCCCTTGCTCGCTCTATCTTGGCCTCATCGCTCGTGTAGAGCGAGCCGGTCAAGCCGAATTCGGTATTGTTGGCGATAGCCATGGCGTCGTCGAAGTCCTTGGCCTTGATGACCGCAAGCACCGGCCCGAAGATCTCCTCCTGAGCGATCGTTGCGTTGGGGGCGACGTCGGCGATGACCGTCGGTTCCAGAAAGTAGCCGTTCTCGCCGATGCGCTTGCCGCCCGAGAGCAGGCGGCCTTCGCTCTGCCCCTTCTCGATGTAGCGCATGATCGAGCGCAGCGCCGCCTCGTTCACGACGGGACCCATATAGTTTTCCGGGTTCTCCGGATCGCCGACCGTAATCTGAGCGACGCGCTGCTTCAGCCGCGCGACGAACTCGTCGTAAATCGGCTCTTCGACGATGGCCCGGGAGCACGCTGAGCACTTTTGGCCCTGGAATCCGAAGGCAGAGACGGCGACACTCTCGACCGCCGCGTCGAGGTCGGCATCGGCGCAGACGACGATCGAGTCCTTACCGCCCATCTCGGCGACGACCCGCTTGATCCACTTCTGCCCGGGTTGCGGCTTGGCCGCGAGCTCGTTGATTCGCAGTCCGACCTCTTTCGATCCGGTAAACGAGATGAAGCGGACCTGCGGATGCGTCACGATCAGGTCGCCGATCTCACTCCCCGACCCTGGAATGAAGTTCACGACGCCGGGCGGCACGCCGGCCTCTGCCAGCAGATCGACAAACCAAGCGGCGACGATCGCTGCATCGCTTGACGGCTTAAGCACGACGGTGTTCCCCGAAACGATCGCCGCGCCGGTCATTCCCATCATGATCGCGCCGGCAAAGTTCCAGGGCGGGATCACCGCCCCGACGCCGAGGGGAATATAGACGAACTCATTGCGCTCGCCTGCTAAAGGAACGACTGGTTGCGGCTCGCCGTAACGCAGCGCTTCGCGCGCGTAAAACTCGAGAAAGTCGATCGCCTCGGCGATGTCACCATCGGCTTCGGGCCAGCTCTTACCGACTTCGTAGACCAGCAGCGCGTCGTACTCGAGGCGGCGGGCACGCAGCAGCTCGGCCGCCTTAAAGAGGTAGGCGGCGCGCTGGGCCAGCGTCAGCCGCTTCCACGATTCGAAGGCTCGCGCGGCTGCGTCGATCGCGGCATTGGCCTCCGCCGCCGAGGCCGAGCTGACGATTCCCACCACTTGCGACGGATCGGCCGGGTTGAGCGACCGGATCTTCTTCTCGGTCTCAATACGCTCGCCGTTGATGACGAGCGGGTACTCGGCCCCGAGCCGTCCCTTCACAGCCGCGAGGGCGGCTCTCATCGCCGTGCGATCGGCGGGATCTTTGAAATCTTTGACGCGTTCGTTGGTAAAGGGCCCGACCTCGCCGAGCGGCTTCTCTGCTGTAGTGGTCATACCGTTATCATACACGCCCGGCCTCGCCGGCCCTTGCTGCTTCTCGCCCACGCAGGGCGGCAACCAGGGCCCGCGGATCGCCGGAGTGCATGAGCGCTTCTCCGATCAAGAACCCCTGGGCGCCGGCCGAACGCAGCCGCGCAACGTCCGATGCGTCGCGCATGCCGCTCTCGCTGATCGTGAAGATCTCGGGGGGCACCTTCGGCAGCAAGTGCTCGCTGACGGCGAGATCGGTCTCGAGGGTTCGCAGGTTCCGGTTGTTGATGCCCAGCAGCCGAGCGCCGGCGGCGACCGCCCGCTGCAAATCGTGCTCGTCGTGAACCTCAACGAGGACGTCGAGTGCGTATTCGCGCGCTTCGCCCATCGACTCGGCAAGCGCGGCGTCCTCAAGGCCGGCGACGATCAGCAGCACGCAATCGGCTCCGTATGCTGCCGACTGCGCGATCTGATAGCGCGTCCACATAAAATCCTTGCGCAGCAGCGGCCGGCTCGTAACCGCTCGGACCAACTCGAGATAGGCGAGATCGCCCAAAAAGTGATCGCGCTCCGTCAGGACGCTGATCGCATCGCAGCCCGCCTCGTCGTAGCCGCGCGCGATCGCGACCGGATCGAAGCTGCGCGCGATGAGCCCGGCGGAGGGTGAAGCGCGCTTGATCTCGGCAATGATTGCATCGCCGTCCGCGCGTTGCAGTGCCTGTAGGAATCCGCGCCGCTGCGGCGTCCGTTCGAGCGCCTTCGCGCGCACCGCCTCGTACGGTTCGCGGGCTCGCTCCTGCTCGAGCGACGCAGCTTTAGCCGCAAAGATCTTGGCGAGCATGTCGGTCATCGGTGAACGCGTATCCCTAGAGTCTGGGTCGATCTCTACGTGGGGGTCGGGCTGGGCGAGGTACTCGGCGTCGGCGCGACGGCCGGCCCAACCGTTACCGTCGACCCGGCGGCGCTTTTAACGATCGTCACATTCTTTCCACTCGCTCCGGCGTGAAAAACGATCCTGCGGCTGTACTGACTATTACGGTTTGCCCGCTGCTGATTGGGATTCCAGACATCGTCGAGCGCGTAAATCGTCTCCGACCGGCGGCTGATGTCGATCTCGGTGACATGCGCCCCAATAAAGACGTTGCCGCCCGGCGATTTACCCGCCCCGCCGCCGAAGTCGACCGCGCCCGGCGCGACGGCGGCGATTGGTTTGAGGGAGTCTTGGAATGCGTACGCCGCCCGCACGAACGACTGATTCGATGCGGTGATGTTGGCGCTGCCGTCGGTGGCGATGTCGGTAACGCGCGCAGAAAGCGAGGCGTCGACGTCCGCGTGCGTAAGGGTGATCGTTGCTACACCCGGACAGTTGCCGCTACCACTACCACTACCGCTGCCGCTGCCACTACCGCTCCCACTGCAGCCCGAACCGGAACCGGAACCCGAGCCCGAGCCCGACGAGGAGCCGGGAACGGAGAGCGCACCGATGGCGAAGAGATTGCCGCGGATTTGACACGAACTGCAATCGAGCGACCCGCCGATGGTCAGAACGCCGCCGATGTTGGGCAGCGACGACACGACTCCGGCGCCGAACCCGGCATCCGAACCGCTGACCGCCCCGAAATCGTCCACCGATACGTACGCTGCCGATCCGGGGATTTTTACCCGCGCCGCGCCGACGTAGAGGTTTCTGATCGTAACGGTCACGCCCGGTACGATATCCATCGTGGCGTACGCGCTGCCCGAAGGCGCGTGCAAAAGCTTCTCGTACAGTGCGTCCTGTCCGATTCCATTCACGAAGGCGCCGCTGCGCGGATCGCCGGTAAAATTTGGACCCGACAAGGTTACATTGGTGGGGACCACGATGGGAAATTTCTCGCCGATGGCCGCGTCGTAATCGCCGCGGGTGAGGTTGATCGTGACGCCGTTCGCGGACAGATTCTTCGACGTCGCGATCACGTCGACGGCCTTGGTCAGCGTCCGGTAGGGTTTGCTTTGACTCCCGTTGCCGCTCGTATCGCTCCCGCTGCCGGCGTCGACGTAGAGCGTCGAGATCGGCTCGAGCGTCGGCGTAATCGGGCCGGGTTGACCCCATTTGGTGCAGCCCGTCCCGCTCAGCACGCCGCCCAGGGCGACAACCGCGACTGCTGCAAAGAAGAGACGCGAAAACCAGGCAGTTCGCATTCGTGTTCGCCCCTTTGCCGTACCATCTGCCGGAACCTCGGGGAGACGCCCGCAAGACCCCTGAAGAGATGAAATGATGGTTAAGAGCCTGCCCGTGCGATCCATCGTCCACGCGATCGACGCGGCCGCGAGCGCCTGGAGGAATCCGGCGCTCGCGGCGCGGCAACGCGCTCGCGCGGCGGTAAGCGAGCGCATGGAATACTCTCTGCCGGTCGTCGATTACGCGTTCGACCGCCTGTTTCGTTCGATAACCGCGGACGGGCTGCGCCGCGTTATCGCTGCCGAACTGGGCTCGCTCGACGCCCTCGACACCTTTATCGAGTGCGAACCCGGGCTGTTCGCGAAAGCACTCGGGATCGGGCGCGTCTGCGTCGTTTCTAGCCGCACGACGATCGGCGTCGCGATCCTCCCCGCGATCTTCGCGCTTTGCGCGAAGTGCGACGTGCTGGTGAAAGACCGCGCGGATCACCTCGTCGCCGCCTTTTTTGCGACGCTCGCCGAGGCGTCGCCGGAGTTTGGTCCGGCTGCCGTCGCCCGGCCTTGGCGAGGCGAACGCGACCGCGTAGACCTCGCAGAGTACGACTGCGTCGTCGCCTTCGGGGCCGATGCGACGCTAAACGCCATCGCGAGCACGCTGCGCGTTCCCACGCGTTACATCGCGTATCCGGCAAAATCCAGCGCCGGATACCTCGCTGCGCCGGCACTGCAAAGCGAAAGCGAGGCCGCAGCGCTGGCACGGGACGCGGCGCGTGACATGCTCCTCTATGACGGCGAAGGCTGCCTTTCGCTTCACCTGCTCTTCGTCGAGCGCGGCGGCCACGTCTCTCCGCAAGCGTTTTGCACCCTCCTGCGGCGCGCGATCGAAACGGTTGAAGTGCGCTTTCCGGCCCTGCCGCGGACCGAAGGCGCGGCGAGACGCGCCATGGCGCGCGATCTGGCCGCCTTTCGAACCGCGGTCGTCGATCGCGATGTCGTCGATGCCGCTGCATCCTCGCTGGTGCTCCTCGATGCACCCTTGGAAGAAGCTCCGCTCCTTGCGCCGCGAGCGATCAACGTACGCTCCGTAGACGCGCCGGCGGATGCGCTTGAATATCTGCGGCTGCATCGGATCAGCCTCGAGTCGCTCGCGGTAGCACCGGGCGGCGCCCCGGCACGCGATCTTGCCGCCGCAAGCGGTGCGGCGCGGGTCGCGCCGTTTGGTTCGCTGCAGGCGCCCCGCTTGGCGAATCCGCACGGCGGCCGCCCGCGAATTGCCGAGTTCGTTCGCTGGATCGTCGACGAAACGTGAGCGAGGCGCTCGAAAATCTCGTCACCGAAATTCCAGGACCGCACACCGCGGAACTGGCGACGCGTTTACGCGCGCACGAATCGCGCAACGTAACGTTTCTTTCCAACGATTTTCCCGTCTTCTGGGAGTCGGCCGACGGCGCGACCGTTACCGACGTCGACGGCAACCGTTACCTCGACGCGACGGCGGCCTTCGGCGTCGCCAATGCCGGGCACTGTAATCCACGTGTCGCCGACGCGGTTTCGCAGCAAGCGCGACGGCTTGTGCACGGCATGGGCGACGTGCATCCATCGCAGATCCGCGTGCAGCTCTTCGAGCGCCTGGCACGAATTCTTCCGAGCGGCCTCGAGACCGTTTTTCTGGCGACGACCGGCTCGGAGGCGGTCGAAGCCGGACTCAAGAGCGCGATGCTCTACACCGGAAAGAGCCGCTTCGCCGCATACCACGGAGCCTACCACGGGCTTTCGTTCGGCGCGCTTTCCGTCGGAGGAATCGAGCGGTTTCGCCGGCCCTTCGCCGGCGCGCTGGGTGCCGCACCTCTGCTCCTGAGCTACCCTTCGGAGAGCGCGACGAGCGCGCAGGCGGCCATCGACGCTGCACGGCGCGCCTTCTCACAGCGAGACGATCTCGCGGCGGTCATCATCGAGCCGATTCAAGGACGCGGCGGCGTCGTCGTTCCCCCGCGCGGCTACCTGCAAGCGTTGCGCGCCCTTTGCGACGAGCGGGGCATCGTGATGATCGTCGACGAGATCTTCACCGGTTTCGGAAGAACGGGAGATTGGTTTGCGGTCGAGCGCGAGAACGTCGTTCCCGACATCCTCTGCATCGGCAAGGCGATGGGCTCCGGTTTGCCGATCAGCGCGGCGGCGGGCCGCGCGAAGATCATGAGCGCGTGGCCGGAATCGAGCGGCGAGGCACTGCACACATCAACGTATCTCGGGAATCCGCTCGCCTGCGCCGCGGCCATCGCCACGATCGACGAGCTCGAACGTCAAGACCTTCCCGCCAGGGCGCGCCGCGCCGGACGAGCGCTGTGGCCGCGTCTGCAAGGGCTGCGCGCTCACCCGAGCGTCGTCGACGTTCGCGGCACCGGGCTGCTCTACGGCATTGCGTTTCGCAACGGCGCGCAGGCAACGGCCGTCGTCAAAGCGGCGCTGCGCCGCGGACTGATCCTTCTTCAATCCGGTCGCTGCGGCGACGTCATAACCATCTCACCGCCGCTCGTAATCGCGCAGCGGCAACTCGAGCGCGTACTCGAGATCCTCGAGCTCGCTATCCTTGAAACGGAGGGATCGACGGCATGAAACCGTTACGAACCGGGATCGTTGGAGCCGGCTTCGGCGCGATCGCGCACCTCCCGGCGTTACGCCTACACCCGCATTTTGAGGTCGTTGCTATCGCCTCACCGTCCAAGGCGGCGGCCGTTGCCGAGCAAGAAGGAATCCCGCACGCCTTCCGCTCCTGCCAAGAGATGCTCGCCGGATGCGAGCTCGACCTCGTGACCGTTGCCTCGCCGCCGTTCGCTCACACGCAAGACGTTCTCGCATCGCTGGCGGCCTGCAAGCACGTTCTCTGCGAAAAGCCCTTTGCAACGAGCGTAGAAGCGGCGCGCGCGATGCGTGATGCCGCGGCCGCGGCCGAGACCGCCTGCGGCATTTCGCACGAGTTTCGCTTCATCGCGCAGATCGCGGCCATCAAAGAGCTCGTCGCCAACGGCCACCTCGGTGCCCTGCGCAACATCGAGGTTACGATGCTGCGCACGACGCTGCGAGCCGCCGAACGACGGGAACGCAGCTGGTGGTTCGAGCGCGCGCGCGGCGGCGGGTTGGCCGGCGCGCTGCTCTCGCACCTGATCGATCAAGCGAACTGGATCGCCGGCCGCGCACCCGTTCGCAGCGCCGGCATCTCGCGAACGGCCAATCCGCAGCGCCACGACGCGGCGGGGACCTTCACTTCGACGGTCGACGACGGCTCGACCGCCATCGTCGAGTACGGAGATCGCACGATCGCGAGGCTCTGCGCGGACGCAACCGCGGCGGTTGACGGCTACACGCTGGCCGTACACGGGGAGCGCCGTACTGCGGTTGCGAGCGGGCCGAACCTCGTCGACGTGACGCTCTATACGATCGACGGCGACGGCACCGACGAGCTTACCTGCAAACCCTCACCGTACGACGCGCAGTCGAGCATCAATCCCAACGTACCGCTGCTCATGGAGCTCTACGACGAACTCCTCAAGCAGATCGAAGGAAAACCCAACGCGCTGCCGACCTTCGACGACGGCGTTGCCACGCAGGCGGTGCTCGCCTCCGCCGGCTACGGTTCCTGACCTTCGAGGTGGCGCCACAGCAGATTCAGCGCCGCCGCGGTGGCGCGGCGCACAACCGCGTCGCGGTCGCCATGGAACGCAAAACGGCACGCGCGGGCCGCGGAGCGCACGTCGTCCAGCGCGATCCACACCGAGCCGACCGGTTTCTGCGGAGTTCCGCCGCTCGGCCCGGCGATACCGGTCGTGGCGAGCCCAATATCTGCCTGCAGGCGAAGCCGCGCCCCGGCCGCCATCTCGCGCGCCGATTCTTCGCTGACGGCGCCGTAGCGTTCGAGCGTTAGCGGCGCGACGTCCAGCTCGGAGACCTTGATGGCGTTGTCGTACGCGACGATCGCCCCGATGAAGCTTTCCGACGCTCCGGGGACGCTCGTCAGAGCCGCAGCGATGCGGCCGCCGGTGCACGACTCGGCCAGCGCCAGGCGCGCGCCCCGCGCGCGCAGCGCGCGCAGTACCGCGCTCGCCGGCGTCTCGTCGTCGATGCCGAAGACGCTTCCCGCAAGGCGCTCCTCGATCTCGTGCTCCAACGGCTCGATCAGCTGCCGTGCTTGCGCGTCCGACGGACTCTTGGCCATGATCTTTACGTCGGCCCGAAAGTCGTGCGCGAGCACCGCGATCTTCGGGTTTTCGCTGGCGCGGAAGAGGTCGCCGATGCGATAATCGATCTCCGACTCGCCAAGGCCGATCGTGTGAATGACGCGCGTCACGATGAGTTCGCTCGCGTGCAGTCGGTCGCGAAGAAATGGCACGACTGCGTTGCTCAGCAGCGGTTTCATCTCTGCCGGCACGCCCGGCATGCAGGCGACGAACTTTCCCTCGCGCGAAAACGCGATGAATCCCGGCGCCGTCCCGTTGGGATTATCCAGCGGGAGGCTGCCTTGCGGGAGCTCCGCCTGTTTGCGATTGTTGGCGCGCATTGGGCGGCCGATCTTCGCAAAGAAATCCTCCATTTGGCGTAGCGCCGGCTCGTACAGCTCGACCCCGAGACCCAGCGCGTCGCAGACGGCCTCCTTCGTCAGGTCGTCGGTCGTGGGCCCGAGACCGCCGGTCGTAACGACGCCGTCGGCGCGCGCGAGCGCCGCGAGCAGCACGCGAGCGATTCGTTCGCGATTATCTCCGACCGCCTGCGTCCCGAGCACGTCGATGCCGGCACTTGCAAGCGCTTGGGCGATGAACGGCGTGTTCGTATCGAGTAACTGCCCGAGTAGAAGCTCCGTGCCGACCGCAACGAGCTCAACGTTCGGCATCGTCTTGCTCAAACCACTGCGGGTACTCGAAACGAACCTCGGCCTGAAAACCGCGCGCTGCTTCGATCATCGCGTTGCGCCGCAGCGCCGACTCATCGGGAGCGGGGTGTGCGGCGTGGGCGCGCTCTCGCCGTTGCGCCAAGTTCCCGATGAAGCGCGCGAAGCGCGCGTCCATCGCCGCAGCCATGGCGTTTTTGATGATCTTCCCGACGCGGGGAGCGAGCCCGGCGGTCGAGATCGCAACGCGCACTGGACCGGCCTTGACGATCGCCGCCATTGCCACGAAGCCGTAACGCGGCTGATCGATGCAGCAGAGTAAAAAGCGCTCGCGATCCGCCAGGGCTCGCAGACGAGCCGAGAGCCGTGCGTCCTGCGGGGTCGAGATCACGAAGAACGCGTCGCTCAGATCCTCGTCCCGCAGCATCGATGCGTCGTAGATCCGCTGCACCTGCGCGCCGCACTCTTCGAGCGAAGCGGTTTTCTCGACGGCCTCCCGGTCGTCCACAGCGCCGATCACGACGCACTTGCGGCCTTCGAGATTCAAGCTCACCGGAAAAAATGGCCGGCGCATCAGTAGTCCACGGGGCGCAGGAAAAACTCGTTGATCGCCGTGTTGGTCAGCATCGCGGTGGTCGGCAAGTGGCGCTTCCAATGCGTCGAGTCGACGCGGCGCCGGACGAGCTCGACGTCACCGCGCCCGAAACCCCGCTCGATCAGCTCGGCGTTCGTGTAGCCGCGGAGCAGCCGTTCCAAAATGGCGTCCGCGCGAGCGTAGCTGATGCCGAGGTCGGCTTCATCGGTCTGATCCGCTTCGAGATCGGCGCTCGGCGCTTTGTCGATCAGCGGCTGCGGCACGCCGAGATAGCGGGCCAGCGCCCAAACTTGCGTCTTAAAGAGGTCGCCGAGCGGATTGAGCGGCGGCGTATCGTCGGCATGCCAGGTGAAGTATCCCAGTAGCCGCTCGGTTTTGTTTCCGGTTCCGATCGGCAGCGCGTCGTGCTTTGCGGATTGATCGAAAAGCACGACCATCCTCGTTCGCGCCATGACGTTGCCGCGTCGTCGCGGATCCGCGTCGGGCTCGTACTGCAGGTAGCCGTCGACGGCCGCGCTGATGTCGACCGTCGTACAGGCGATGCCGAGCGCGTCGACGACGAGGGCTGCGTCCTCCAAGCTTGCGGTGCTCGAGGTCCGGTACGGCATCCGAATCGCGTGCACGTTGCGCGCCCCGAGCGCACGCGCGCAGAGAAACGCCGTCACCGCAGAATCGACTCCGCCTGAGAGGCCGACGACCGCGCGCGGAATGTCGCGCCGGGCGAGCATCTCGTCGCGCAGGAAGGCCACGAGCCAATCGGCGGCAACCGCAGGATCGATGCCGGGCGGCTCCAGGCGGTCGGCGGGGGCCTCAACGACCCGCAGCACCGCGGTCTCCGGGCAGCGGCAGCTCGTCGTCGAGCAAGAGGTCGGGCAGTACGCCGCCCAAGTCGCCGAGCAGCGGCAAGCCCGCGCGCGCGACGTCGATTTCGCGCAGGTCGAGATCGGCGCGAAGAATGCACGCTTCGAATGGCGGTCCTTCGACGAGCACTCGGCCTCGGGGATCGACGACGAAGGACGAGCCGCTCATGCCCTTGCCGCCCTCGAATCCAGTGAGTCCGGCGTAGATCACGTACACGCCGTGCTCGATCGCGGCGAGCCGCAGCGTGTCGCGCCACTGCGTGACGCTCGCGAGTTCGCCGGGCGCCTCGATTCCGCGCCCGGGAGAAGCGCTCGGCACGATGATGATGCGCGCGCCTTTGACCGCCGCGAGGGTGGCCGTTATCGCGTGGCAGGCATCTTCGCAGACGAGCAGCGCCATCGTGCCGAACGGCGTTGCGAAGACGCCGAGCTTACGTCCCCGCGAGAGAAATCGCTCCTCGTCGAAGACGCCGTACGTGGGCAAGAACATCTTGCGATGGACGTGCACGATGCGCTCGCCCTCCGGCTCGACGTGCAGGTACAGCGCGCTGTTGTAGTACGTCCCGCTCTTGTTCTCGTAGAATCCGCAGACGATGTCGACGCTCTGCCGCGGGCAGGCCGCGCGCCACGCCGTTGCGAGGTCGGCTGCAAAGCGTTCTGCCGGGAGCGCGAGATCGTAGACCGCGCCCTCGAGGAAGTAGCCGGTCAATGCCGCCTCTGGGAGAACGATTAGGCCGGGCGGATCGCTGCAGAGTTGAGCGAACGCCTCACTCGTAGTTCGAAGGTTCGCGCCGTACTGTCCCTTCGCCGGCTTCGTCTGCACGATTGCGACGCGCAGCCGATCGCGAGGTTCAGACACCGCCGACGCTCGTCGCCAGTTCGACCTGCTCGTCGCCGGGGCACCTGCGGCCCAGCTGCGCCGCACACTCTTCCGCCGGATAGGTCCAGATCTCGGCCAGCGTCGGATGGAGGTGAGGGATGCGCATAAAATGATCGACCGTCGCTTCATAGGTCATCGCGACGATCACTTCGTGAATGAGCTCCGATGCCTGCGGGCCGATGATTGCCGCCCCCAAGATCCGTCCCGTTTCGCGATCGGCCATCATCTTCACGAAGCCTTTGGTCTTGGCAAGGCACTGCGCCTTTCCGTGCTCGGCGAAATCGTAGCGGCCGCTGACGTAGGGTATCTCTCTTCGCTTCAACTCTTTTTCGCTCGCTCCGACCGCCGCGATCTGAGGATCGCAGAAGACCGTGTGCGCGGCCACGACGCGGTAGTCGGCCTTTTCGCCAAGGGCGAGACAAGCGTTGCGCGCGGCCACCTCTCCCTGGTAGATCGCAACGTGCACCAGCATGTACTCCCCGGTTACGTCACCGACCGCGTAAATGTTCGGATTACTCGTCCGCATCGTTTCGTCGACGACGATTCCGCCCGACGGATCGTACCGTACGCCGGCGCGGCTCAGGTCGAGGCCTTCGACGTCCGGCCGGCGGCCCAGCGCGTAGAAGATTTCGTCCGCCACCAGCTCGCTCTCGCGGCCTTCGTGCAGAAAGCGAATCGCCTTACCCTCCGGCCGCCGGCGTGCCTCGAGCAGCGTCGTGCGAGTGACCACGTCGATTCCTTCGTCGCGGAAGTACTCCGTCAGCGCGTTGCCGACGTCCTCATCGCTCGAAGTCAGCAGGTGACCGCTGCGAATCAGGATCGTCGTGCGCGCGCCCATTCGCGCGAGAAACTGGCCGAGCTCGCACGCCGTGTAGCCGCCGCCCAGGACGATCACCGATTTCGGTACGGCCTCCAACTCGAGCAGGGAATCGCTGTCGAGATACCCAGTCTCGCTCAGTCCGGGAAGATCCGGCGCGCTGATCCTGCTGCCGGTGGCAATCACGAACTTCTTGGCTTCGAGCACCGTACCGTCGCCGACGGCGAGTTCCGTCGGCGAGAGAAAGCGCGCCGGCCCGACGTAGAGCGGAAATCGCTCGATCCCCTCGATGCGGTAGTCGGCAAACTCTTTGACGAGAACTCGTTTGCGCGCGGCGATAAAAGGCATGTCGATCGACGCGTCGCCGACCGTGACTCCGAGTGCCGTCGCGTCTCGTGCGTCCTGCAGGGCATCGCTCGAGGCGAGCAATGCTTTGCTCGGCATGCAGCCGCGCAGGATGCAGAGCCCGCCTAGGGGTCCTCGATCGACCAATGCAGCGTCGCAGCCGACGTCACGCGTCGTGCGAGCGGCAGCGTACCCGGCGGACCCTGCGCCGACGACGATCAGATCGTGACGACGACGCTCGGACACGCGGCGGCGCTCTCCTTAGCGTCCGGCCGGCCGAGCGCCGAGCCGATGCGTCGATTCGATGAAGCGCACCGTCCCGCCGGAATGCACTAAGATTGAATGCGTTCGTGCTTGATTGCCAAAGAAGCGGACGCCGCGCACGAGGTCGCCGTCGGTAATGCCGGTCGCGCAAAAGATGACGTCGCTGCTCTTTACTAGATCGTCGAGCTCGAGCACGCGGTCGAGGTTGCCGAAGCCCATCGCTTCGGCTCGCGAAGCCTCTTCTTCGTTCCGCGGCGAAAGACGGCCCATAAAATTTCCGCCGAGGCACTTGATCGCCGCGGCGGCCAGCACCCCCTCGGGAGCGCCGCCGGTGCCCATCGCGACGTGAATGCCCGTCGATTCGATCGCCGTGGCGATGCAAGCGTCGACGTCTCCGTCGGAGATCAGCCGGATGCGTGCGCCCGCGGCGCGGACTTCTTTGATGAGCTCCGCGTGCCGCGGGCGGTCCAAGATGATCACGCAGACATCGTTGATCGGTTTTTCGAGCGCGTTCGCGACGGCTTCGAGATTATCCCTAACGGGCGCATCGATGTGCACGTAGGCGGCCGCCTTCGGGCCCACCGCGAGTTTGCGCATATACGTATCCGGCGCATGCAGCAGACCGCCACGCTCCGCAATCGCCATGACCGCGATCGCGTTGGGCAGCCCATTCGCGACGAGATTCGTTCCTTCGACGGGGTCGACGGCGATGTCAACCTCACGGCCGCCGCTGCCTACCTTCTCGCCGATGTACAGCATCGGCGCCTCGTCGCGCTCTCCTTCGCCGATGACGATTCGGCCGGCGATCTCCATCTCGCCCAGCGACTCACGCATCTTTGAGACGGCCGCACCGTCGGCAGCCTCGCGTTCGCCTCGGCCCATCCAGCGTGAAGCCGCCAGCGCGCCGTTCTCTGTTACCTTGACGAAGTCGAGCGTATCAACCGAGCTTTCCAACCTCGCCCGCAGAATGGAGGGAGCCATTCTCAGTGGCTTGCAAGGGAAGCGCCTTATTTCCTGTTAAACACGTTCGGACGTGTTCGCGGGTACCGATCTCTCACAGCCCGTACAGCGACGATCCTCGCAGTTCGCTGACGTAATCAGTGCAGGTTGGCCGTCGCTCTGGGCGGTCGCGCTTGCGGGCCTTTCCCTCGGGTTCTTCGCCTGGTACGCGGTCGTCGTTCCGCATCACCACGGGGCGATCGGCGAGGCCGGTCTGATCGCCGGAATCGTCGGCGGCGTGCTTCTCGCCACTGCGCTCTGGGCTGCCTATTCCAGCTACTTCGCGCATCGCGCCGGGATAACGCTCGTTCGTTCGCTGCGCTACGATGCGCTGACCTGGCTGCCGTTTCTGCTGCTCTGGCTGACCTTTGTCTTCGCCTCCGAACTGACGCACGGCGCGCGTCTCCTGCTGATCGCGTTGGCCCTCTCCTGCACGGCAAAAATCCTCATCGCGGCGCGCTTCAACCAGACGGTCCGCGAGGTCCTGATCGACTTCGCGGCAACGCGCTTGGCGATCATCGTCATTGCCGAACTGGCGGCGGTCATCATCGGCCAACGCGCCGGCACGCACGTCCAGGAGTCCTCGCACATGCTGCTTGCGGTCTGGGGACGCTGGGATGCGGTGCACTACTTGGACATCGCGACGCAGGGGTATCGCGGAACGGACATGGCGTTCTTCCCCCTCTATCCGCTGCTGATACGAATCTTCGGCGCACTGGCCGGAAACCACCTGATTGCCGGCCTGCTGATCTCCAACGCGTCCTTCTTCTTCGGCCTGCTCTACCTGTATAAGCTTCTGGAGCACGAATACGACCGCGCGGTCGCGCGGCGCGCGATCTTCTACGTCTCGATCTTTCCGACGGCGGTCTATTTCGCCGCCGTTTACACCGAGTCGCTCTTCTTCATGCTCACCGTTGCATCGTTCTACTACATGCGGGCTCGAATGTGGTGGGTCGCCGGCGCACTCGGGTTCTTCGCCGCGCTCACGCGCGTCGAAGGGGTCCTGCTGCTCGTCCCGTTCGTCATGGAGTGGGCGACCGCGCACGAATCGGATGCCAAGGCGACGATCGTCAATCTGCTCGCCGCCGTGCTGATCCCGCTTGGGCTCGCACTCTACATGGCGTACCTCTGGGTGCTGCGCGCCGACCCGCTCTATTTCTCACACGTCCAGATTCATTGGAACCGGCATTTCGCGCCGCCGTGGGTCAGCCTGATCAACGCGTTCGGCAAGATTGTGGCGCACGGCGCCGGGGCGCAGAACGTCGCGAATCAATCGTTGGAGGTCGCCTTCACGGTGCTGATGATCGGCGTGCTCGTTGCGGGCTGGCACAGCCTGCGGCCCTCCTACATCGCCTACATGGCGCTCTCGATCCTCGTCCCGATGTCCACATCGAACTTGATGTCGATGCCGCGCTTCGCCCTGGTCCTCTTTCCGATGTTCGCGATTCTCGCCCGCTGGGGCGAGCGACCATGGGTCAACAACGTGATCCTCGCCTTCTCGCTCCCCCTTCTGGGGCTATTTACCGTCCTCTTCGCGGATTGGTACTGGGTTGCGTAGGCGCGGCGTGCGCCAGTTCGTCAAGTTCGGCATCGTCGGCGCATCCGGGACGCTCGTCAACTTCGTCATCGCTCACGTGCTGGAAAAGACGACCGCGTTGTCGTGGTTCGCCGACTTCGCCATCGGCTTCATGGTCGGCGGCGTTTCGAACTATATCTTCAACCGGATCTGGACGTTCGGCTCGCGCCGCAATCCGTTCGTCGAAGGGCTGCAGTTCCTCACCGTCTCGGCGATCGCCCTGATCTTCGGCCGGATCGTCTTTGCATTGGCCGAGCACTTCAACATTCGTCACTTCACGACGACCTGGCTCGTCGCGACGCTCGCCGGCATGTTCGTCAACTTCTTCATCAACAAATACTGGACGTTCCGGCACCTGAATTGAAGCGCGCGTACTGGTACGGCAGCCTGGCGGTACTCTTGCTGCTGGCGCTGGCGTTGCGGCTGCACGGCATCGGCAACCCGATCCTCGACCACCCGGGCTGGCGCCAGGGCGATACCGCGGGGATCGCGCGCAACTTCGCCCTTTACCAATTCAACATCATGTATCCGCAGACGACGTATAACGGGCCGCCGCCGAACTACGTCGAGCTCGAACTGCAAATCGTCCCGTTCTTGGCGGCCTCGCTCTACAAGCTCTTCGGAGTTCACGAAATCTTCGGGCGGCTCATTACCCTGGGATTCAGCCTCGCTACGGTCGCGATCGTGACGCTCCTGGGCCGCTGGCTCTTTGGCAGCGCGATTGCCGGGCTCGCGGCCGGCTTCTTTTATGCGGTCTTCCCGGGCAGCGTCTACTACGGCCGCACCTTTACTCCCGACTGCGCGATGGTGTTTTTCCTGACCGCCGCTTTGTATGCGGCTGCGCGCACGCTTTTGGACCGCGACAAGCTCGAATGGGGCGATGTCCTGTGGACGACCGCGCTGCTCGCGCTCGCGTATTTAGCCAAGCCGGTTGCGATGCTGGGGATCGCGCCCCTCATCGCCCTGGTATGGCAGCGCGTCCACGCCGGCAAGAAAACGCCGGTGATCCAGACCGCAATTCTGTTCGTTCTTCCCCTTCTCGTCTTCTGGCTGTACGACCGGCGCGTTGCCTCCTATGCGGAGTGGCACTGGGCAAGCGGCATAACCAAGCTTCACGTTCTCCCCGCCTTGAAGGCGGCGCTGACCGGCCTCTCCGCGTTCGCTGGGAAGCTTACGAACTTTCGGATCGTGTTGGGAATGCTTCGCGATACGATGCTCGGAGGCGTCGCGTTCCTGCTCTCAATCGCCGCCTTCGCCGCGCTCCCCTGGGTTCGGGCACGCAGCAGAGCATTTCTCTGGGCTTGGCTCGGGGGAGGCCTGCTCTACGTTTTCGTCGTGGTTACGGTCGAGCGCGTCGACTACTACATGTATCCGCTCCTGCCGCTCTGTGCGCTCTCGATCGGCGGCCTGTTCGGACGAGTAGTCGAGCTCGTGCGGGGCGTCGACGCGGCCCCAACGGTGCGTTACGCATTGCTCGCGCTCGTGGCGCTCGTCGGCGCGGTGGCGCTCGGAGGCCGGACATCGGTTGCCGCCTACTACGACTATAACGCCGCCGCGTATCGCAACGCGCTGGCGCTCAACGAAGCGTTGCCGCGCGATGCGCTCGTCGTCATCGGCCACTACGGGCCGGACGTACAATACTATCTCAATCGCTTCGGTTGGGAAGAGGATCCGATCGTGTGGACGCCGTTCGACGAAGAGAGCGCGATCCGCAAGGGTGCGCGCTACTTCGTTTCGATCGAAGACCGGCGCCTGCGCCGCAATCTCGAGCTTTGCGCCTGGCTAGCGCGCTTCCCGGTCGTCGAGTACGGCGGCTGGCGCGTCTATCAGACTTCGCCGGATCGCCTCGTTCCCAACGCAGAGGCGTTCTGGAGAGCCTTCCGCACGGCCGAACGCGCGGGCCACGGCCGCGCCTTCCTCACCGCCCACAACGTCTGCACCATCCCCAGCACCTAACCAAACCGCAAACCCCCAAGCAACTCAATTCGCGAAAAGCTTCAAAAACCCTCACTCCATCCCTCGAGCAGCGCGCGAAAGGCGTGCGGCTGGACGGCGATCCCGCCGCGATACGGATAATCGAGCGCCAAGACCAAAAAGAGCACTAGCCCAATGATCAGGCTCAAGCCTCCAACCATCAGCTGCTGCATGATCGTACGCTCGAATCCGAAGAGATACGTGAATGCGACCGTAACGTAGGCGCCGGCGATCAGAACGAACCACATGATGCCGCTGATACCGATGAAGTCGATGGTCAAACGCGTCTGTCGATCCATCAATGCCGCCTCCATCGAGGCGATCATCTGCGCGTGCACGTCCGCCTGGCCCGTCGACGCGACCGGCAACCTGCGGACGTACTTATCGACCATCTCCGGCAACCGGGTCGAGAATTCGGTGTCGTCGCCGCGCCGCATCAGCGGCCACTCGACGTCGATGATCGAGTGCACGTAAGACCGCATCATCGCGCGCAGGTGTGCGCCCGTGGGAAACGAGTCCGAGCCGCGATAAACGGTCGCCAGCGACCCCGCCTCGTCGTAGCTTCGCACTTCGGCCTCTTGAAAGCGCTCCCATACGCCGATCGCGACGAAGGCGAGCAGGACGGCGTAGATGACGCCGATCACCGCCAGAATGAACCCGGCTCGGTCGTTGTGAGCCTCACGCACCGTCTGCGAGGTGAACCGGTTGACGAGATACCCCATGACCAGACACGAGGCGACGAAGCCGCCGACGATGAGCGCGCCGGCGAGCAGCGTCGGGAGCGATTCGAACCAGGCGATCATCGAACGCCTTCGCTTATGGCAGCGGCAGCAGCGAGGCTGCGCCGAACGTTGTCGACTGCGACGGCACTTCGGGCAGGCCCGACGAGACCAGCTGCCGGTAGGCGATCAGGCGGTTCGTGTTCTTGGCAACCTCCAGCTGCAGCGCGTAGCTGCGTTTGATCGCCTGCGAAAGATCGTCGGTATCAAAGGTGTAACCGAAGCGGCGCAGGTCCCGCAGGAGCAGGGCATTGGCGACGTTGAGCTGCTGATAGGCATGCCGAATCTCTGACGCCGCCGTCCGAAACGTCGGATAGTTCGAGATAACGATCTCCCGTTTGAGCTTGGCCTGCTCGATCGTCACCTTCAACGCCGCCAGCGGTGCGCTCTGCGCATCCATTGCGAGCCCGCTGTTGACTGTTGCCAGCGCATCGTCGAAGTTTCCCTTGCTGAACTGCTGCCGGGCGAGACTGGCAGCCGCTTCGACGTAGCCGGCGCGGGCGCGGGCGTCGTTGGGCGCAACGCGCAGCGCCAGCCCGTAGGAGAGCTCGGCGTCCCGCGCGTCTCCGTGGGTGATCGAGACGTCCCCTTGGTGAATGCGGGTATCGGCGATCCACCGCTCGATCGAACCCGCGCAGCCGGCGAGCGTCAACGCGCCGCAGAGCGCCGCTGCTGCCGTCAGGCGCCTATATATGAACATGTGCTGCAAATCGGGAGACCACCTCGATAATGACTGCGGCCGGATACAGGATCGCCTGCGAAAGCAGCGAGCCGACGATGGCCGTCAGCGTCAAATAGAACACCATCGAGCGAACCTCCTGGACGGTTCGCTTCCCGTGGATCGCCTGGTCGGTGATCATCGCCGACGTCGGGTCGACGAAGAGCGTAAAGGCGATCGTTCCAATTCCGTTGACGATTCCCGAGAGGGTGATCGCCGTTCGGGCGACGTTCACGTCGAGCACCGAGGCCAAGAACGAGGCCTGGACGCCGACCGAATAGACGCACATCACGATCGTGTTGAAGATCAACAGGCGTTTGGGGAGAACTCGCCAGTCGAAGGTTCGCACCTGCGCAAGGGTCGGCAGGCGTTCGGAACGCACCACCTCGCGCAGAACTCGCGGCGAGGCCAAGCGCGCCAGCGAGTGCGGTACCGAGCCGCGCGCTTCGAACGAGTGCACGCCGCGGCGAAATAGGTAGGTGAACATCGGCAAAAGCATCGCGAAGGCGGCCATGCCGACGGTGCCGGCCAGCACGATCCAGCGCAGCTGAGTGGTGAAGACCTGCTCCCAGGCGGCGGCAGCGGTGGGATGCGCCTGCAGCCGTCCAACGGCGTTGCCGGCTTCATCGGAGAGGGGCCCGACGAAGAAGCCCATGAACAAGTTTGCGAGCCGGCCGGTCGTGACGAGCAGATTGAAGAGCGAGATCGAGGTCGCGATGCGCTTGGTCTGAACGCCGGCGAGCCTCGCTGAGTACGCACCGATCGTTACGCCCTGGACGATGAACGTAATCACCATCGCCCCAACGAGCTTCCCGGACCATAGCTGCGGGACGAGTGCTACTGCGTGCTGCACCTATCGGCTAACCTTGCGTCCCGTCCCGGCACGTTACGCCGCGTCGACGCGGAAGTTGATCTCGAGCTCGTCGACCGGCCCGACGATCGCGAGCCCAAAGTTCTCGTCCGTAAGGATCTCGCGCGCGAGCTCGGCAACCTCTTGCGGAGTGACCGCGTCGATTCGCCGTTCGACCTCTTCGGTGCTCACGTATCGCCCGAGTGCGAGCTCGTTTCGGCCGAGGCGAATCATTCGGCTCGAAGTCGACTCCAGCGACAGCGTCAAATTCCCTTTGACGTGCTCCTGCGCGAGCACAAACTCGTCGGGGCCGATCGGCTCGGCCTTGACGCGATCGAACTCGGCGACGACCAGATCCACGCACGACTGGACGTTGCCGGGCGACGTGCCGGCGTAGATCCCGAATAACCCGGCGCCGCGGTAGGCGGCCTGGAACGAATAAACGCTGTAGACCAAGCCGCGTTTCTCACGAATCTCTTGGAAGAGCCGGCTCGACATGCCCCCGCCGAGCACCGTGTCCAGCACCGAGAGCGCGTACCGCCGCTCGTCGCGGATCGTGACCCCGCGCGTCCCCAAGACGACGTAAGCCTGTTCGCTGTCTTTTTCGCGAACGTGGCGGCCGGGTGTCGTAGCGGGCTCTTCGGGCGTAGAGGCGATGCTGGTGCCTGCAAACTCTTTGAACTCCTGGTCGACGAGCTCCACGAAACGCTCGTGCTCGACGTTTCCCGCCGCCGCCACGATAACCGAGTTCGGCGCGTAGTGCGCCCGCATGTGCGCGCGCAGGTCGTCGGGAGTTATTGCGACGACCGTCTCGGCGAAGCCGATCGTCGGCTCGCCCAGATTCGAACCGCTCCACATCGTCTGCAGAAAAATGTCGTGAATCAGCTCGTCCGGTGCGTCCTCGTACATCTTGATCTCTTCGAGGATGACCTTCTGCTCTTTATCGAGCTCCGCGGGGTCGAACGTCGAGTGCAAAAACATGTCGGCCAAAACGTCCAGCGCCAGCGGAAGGTGGCGATCGATGACCTTTGCGTAGTAGCAGGTCGTCTCTTTATCGGTGAAGGCGTTGAGGTTGCCGCCGACGCCGTCCATGGTCTCGGCGATCTGGCGGGCGCTTCGACGGGGCGTTCCTTTAAAAAGCATGTGTTCGACGAGGTGGGAGATGCCGCGGCGCTGGTGCGGTTCGGAGGCCGATCCGACGTCGGCCCAGATTCCGACCGTCGCCGACCGAAAGCCCGCCATCGTCTCCGTGAGAACACGTATGCCGTTAGGGAGCGTTGTCTTCTTATACATCGGCGGGCGTTACGCGGCCGGCCGAAGGGCTTCGCCGACCCACTCTTCGTCCCAGTACACGCCGTCGCTGGTCCGCAGCGCGCGCTGCTGCAGGGATTGCTCGCTCTCCTGGCGGGCAACGGTCAGCGCAAAGACCGTCTTGGTCGTCGGCCTCGCAAGGTCGCCGTTCACCACTACGTCTTTACCGACGACGATCGGAACGCTCGCCCAAAAATCCACCTCTTCAGTGTTGGGCGCCGCGGCGAAGACGCGTTCGGTAATCGAGACAACCTCGTCGACGAACTCCTCACGGCTCAACGGGCGGTGGAACTTCACTCCCCAGATGCGGATGCCCACGATGAGGTGCTTGCCCATCTCGTTGGCGGAGACTTGGCTGATTTCGGCCGACCACTGCGTACTGAAGAGCGCTACCCCGATGTGCTCGGCGATGTCTTTGCGGTTTCCCGCGGCGCGCGCTTGCGCGTCGAGATCGGCAACGGTCGGCTCGTAAGCAAGCGCGACGGCGCTCACCGCTGCCCAGCAGAACGCGGCCGCCAGCGCACCCAGCGCAAGCCGCTCAGTAAGACTGCGCAAAATAGGCTCTGACCTTCGCCGGTTCGCCGCAGGCGATGCAAATCGTGTCGCCCGGATCGAGGGCGTGCAAAACGCGCGTGGTCGCGGTCGTCGCGCGCTTTACCTCGGCTTCGCACTCCGCTCGTTGGCACCACGCAATGTCGACCATGCCGGCCTTCGTCGAGCACAGCTCGAGAAACTCGGAGCGATCCTTCGTCGCAAACGTGTGCGAGGTGAGAAAGTCTTTGGCTTGCCGGTAGAGCGAGTCTTGGATGTCGCCGAGCAGCGCGCGCACGACGGGAACGATCTCGCCCAACGCCACGCTGCGCCGCTGATCCGGATCGCCCCTCTCGCGATCGCGGCGCGCCAGCACGGCCGTCTGCGCGTCGACGTCGCGCGGACCGATCTCGATTCGGATGGGCACCCCGCGCAGATCCCACTCACTGTATTTCCAGCCGGGCTGAGCGTCGCGCGCATCGACGCGCACCCGCAGCCCCGCCGCGGCGAGCGTCTGGGCGAGCGCGTTGCAGACCGCGATCGCGCGGTCGTCCGAGGAACGAACGATCGGCACGAGCACCGCCTCGATCGGCGCCATCTTCGGCGGTATACGCAGCCCGCGGTCGTCTCCGTGCACCATGATCAAAGCGCCGATCATACGCCACGAAACGCCCCAAGACGTCGTGTACGCAAACTTGATCGCCTGATCGGCGTCGACGAATTTTATGTCGTAGGCCTTGCCGAAGTTCTGTCCCAGGTCGTGGGAGGTACCCGACTGCAGTGCCTTGCCGTCGGGCATCAGGGCCTCGATCGAAAAGGTCTCGACCGCCCCCGGAAAGCGTTCGCTCGCACTCTTTGCGCCGGCATAGACCGGCACCGCGGCGACGTTCTCGGCAAAGTCTCGGTAGAGATCGAGAATGCGCAGCGTCTCCTCACGCGCTTCCCGCGCGTCGGCGTGCGCCGTGTGCCCCTCTTGCCAGAGAAACTCCATCGTGCGCAGAAACGGACGCGTGGCCTTTTCCCAACGAACGACGTTCGCCCACTGATTGATGAGAATCGGCAGGTCCCGGTACGATTCGATCCACTGCGAGTACATCGTGCCGATCATCGCTTCCGAGGTTGGACGGATCGCAAGACGCTCGGTCAACGTTTCGCTGCCGCCCTGCGTGACCCACGCCACCTCCGGGGCGAAGCCCTCGACGTGCTCGGCCTCCTTCACGAGCAGGCTCTCGGGAATCAGCAGCGGGAAATAAGCATTCTCGTGCCCGGTCGCCTTGAAGCGCGCGTCGAGTTCCCGTTGGAGGTTCTCCCAGAGGCCGAACCCGTAGGGTCGCAGCACGACGCAGCCGCGCACGGGTGAATAGGAAACCAACTGCGCCCGCAGACACACGGCCGTGTACCAGGCTGAAAGATCGGCGCTTTTCGGAGGAATCTCCTTAACGGCGCCGGCAGCGAGCGCTTCGGACATGACCGGCCCCGTTTCGCTTGGAACGCTCAAACAGCCTTCGCGCGGGGATATCCATCGCGTGGGCTCGCAATAGCACCAAAATGCCGAAGCTCACCCGAATCTACACGCGTACCGGAGACGGCGGCTCGACGGGCCTGGTCGGGGGCCAGCGGGTCAGCAAGCGCGCTCCCCGCATCGAGACCTACGGCACCATCGACGAACTCTCCAGCGCGATCGGCGTCGCGCGCGCGGCCTTGCGCCCGCTGACAAAAAGCCTCGAGCGGGCGGTCGCGCTCGACGCTTGGCTCGCGTGGAGCCAAGACGTGCTTTTCAATTTAGGCTCCGAGCTCGCCACGCTTCCCGGGGATCTGCGCGATTCGATGCCTCGGGTCGGGCCGGAGGATTCGGCGGCGCTCGAGCACGCGATCGATCGAGCCCAGCGCGACCTTGCGCCGCTCGCAAACTTTATCTCACCCGGCGGTGCGCCGGCGGGCGCGCAGCTTCACGTCGCACGCACGATCTGTCGGCGCGCCGAGCGGCTCGTCGTCGCGCTGCTCGAGGAAGGCGAAGGTATTTCGTCCGACTCGCTGCGTTATCTCAACCGGCTCTCCGACGCGCTCTTTGTCTGGGCGCGCTGGATCAACGACGCGCTTGGCGAGCCCGAACATATCTGGAATCCGGCAAGCCGGCCGCCGGAGGCCTGAGCGCTAAGGGGGCGAACCGACCGCGGAATGTCGTTTTTCTCGGCGCTCTTCGCTACGACCGACGTTGAAAAGCTGCGGGAGCTGGGCACGCGTAAAATCCTACGCCGCGCCCTGACGGCCAAAGACCTGATCTCGATCGGGCTTGGAACGATGATCGGCGGCGGCATCTTCACGACGATTGGAACCGGTGTGAAAGGGGCGGGCCCCGCGGTCATCGTCTCATACCTGCTGGCGGGCCTAACCTCGTTCTTCGCCGCCCTCTGCTACGCCGAACTCGGCGCGATGGTGCCGGTTGCTGGCAGCGCGTACACCTACGCGTACGCGACGATGGGCAAGCTCTTCGCTTGGATCATCGGCTTTGCCCTGATCTTCGAATACGGCATCAGCGCCGCTCCGGTCGCGCAGCAGTTCTCCGCCGCAATTCAAGACGTTGCCAAGAGCGCCGGGCTCTCGCTGCCGGCCTGGGCGCAGCAGTCGAACTTGATCGTCCATGGGGCGTGGTGGCTGCCGACGAATTGGGACGTCTTCCACTCGCAGTTCGACGTGGTCGCGGCGATCTTCGTGCTCTGTCTGTCGGCGTTGCTTTCGGTGGGCATTCGCGAATCGGCGACGATCAACAACATCTTCGTCGTTCTAAAGATCTCAGCCCTGGTCGTCTTCGTCATCGCCGGATTCTTTCTATTTCACGCCGCGAACCTGCACAACTTCAACCCAATTGGATGGGGAAGCCTGAGGCCTTTCGGAGGAATGGCCGATTACTCGTCCTCGGCCCAGCCCTATGGGATCATCGCGATCGGCGCCTACGTCTTTTTTAGCTACATCGGCTTCGATACGGCGACGACGACCGCCGAAGAATGCAAGAACCCGCAGTTCGACATTCCCGTCGGCGTCATCGGCGCGCTCGCGATCGGCACGCTGGTCTACTGCGCGACGGCGGTCGTCCTCGTAGGGGCAGTGCCGTGGAACCAGGTTCCGATCAAAAATCCGCTCGTCTATGCGCTTGCGCCGCTGCATATTCCGGTGCTGAGCTGGGTGATCACGATCGGTGTTCTCGCCGGTACGACGAGCGTCGCGCTGGCCTCGCTGCTCGGACAGTCACGGATTTTTTACGTAATGGCGCGCGACCGGATGCTGCCGCCGATCGTTGCGGCGGTTCACCCGCGTTTCAAGACACCGCTGGTAACGACGGTCATCACCGGCGTGGCGGTCGCATTTCTGGCGCTCATCGTGCCGCTGAACAACCTGCTCAACCTCGTCAACATCGGCACGCTGATTGCGTTTTCTGTCGTGTGCGGCGGCGTGCTCTATCTGCGCCACCGGAAGCCCGATCTTCCGCGAAGCTTTCGGGTACCGTTCGTCCCGCTCTTCCCGATCCTCGGCATCGTCTTCTCGCTCTTCTTAGCCGTCTTCGGGCTCTCGCGCGCGACCTGGACGTGGTTCGTCCTCGCGCTCGTCGTCGGCCTGGTCTTCTTCTTCTCGTACGGCTTCCGCAAATCGAATCCGGCCGACGTCGTGCCCGTCGAAGAGCCCGCCGGCATCAGCGAATACGCGTGAAGGGCTCGCGTTTTCCAGGCACCGCGGCAATTGAGGAAATGAAACGCTTCGAACGCAGCTCGGCTTTATGGGGCAGTTTAGCCGCTTGGATCGCGGCGCTTACATCGGCGGGTCAGGGCTAGCCGATCGCGGCTGATCGATCTAGGCTGCTAAACTGCGGGCACGCTGCGAGCTGAGCCGCCGCGCCGCGTGGCGCCTCGCAGTTGCAGTGCGAGGACGCGGCGTGCACCCCTCCAGCGGCCAAGCGACACGCAACGCCTCTGCGATCGCGGGGCGGGGCTATCTGCGCGGCAGAGATACCTCGACCCCGTCATAACTCCACTTGGTACGTGAAAGCCCACGAGGAACATTTCATTTTGGCAATTTGAGCCGGCTGTGACCTGAGCATCGCTCAGGAAGTTCTGAACGCTAGACCTCAGGGCATCATCGATGTCGGGCGTAGGTGGAATGATCGCAGATTTTGTTCCGTCGCACCTGACGAAGACGACAAATGTCCCAACATCTTTATTGAATCGATTAAAGTCCGCAAGGGACGACGATGCGATGTCAATATGAGACGGCCACGAAATGCTCAACCCATTGCTCGCCGACGTGGTCGTTGGTGGCTGCGGAGAGACCTGAGCGACCGCGGCAGATGGAAAATCGTAGCCGACGCGGTCGCGACGCCTGCAATGATTGTGTGGCGGCTACAACCTGAAATCTTCACCTTGCCGTACCTCCGGAAGCCCCAAAGGAACAGCTAAGTGGCGTTCGGCGCCGACGCTGCCAGTTCCGGCGGGGAGCAGGGCCGAACGCGCTCGTCTAGAGCATCGGCACGCGCGCTTCGCCTGTATTCAATGTTTGGTGGATCTCGTAGAAGTAGCCAATAAATCCAAAACATATGCAGCCGAGGACCATGGCCGGCCAAGAGAAGGCACGTTCCGCTACGTACCGACTCATTCGACTCGCAATAAGTAAGAGGCTGATGCACACGATAATCGCGAACAGAAAACCAACGTCGTAGATCCCGTCGACCCAGAGGGACACAACATTACCTATGAACGCTGACACAGCTATGTGCGGGGGGAACAATGCGTGGTATACTAGCGGGCACAATCCCCCTAGTTGGCGATGCACGCATTCATTTCTGTACGTTGCCGCACCGAAACCAGCGCCCTCGGAATAGAACACCGTCCAGAGAAGCGCCGTCGCCCATACTGGAAAGTACGTAAGTGCCCGCTTTCCAAGCCTCTCGTTTTGCATACGATGAGATTTCCGTTTCGTTTGTGCGTTCTATACTCCCCCAGTCTAGGAGCCGCAGGGCGAAGTTTACTATTGCGTAACCGAGCCCTGCGGCGACAACGACTGAGGCTAAATCCAGACCCCTAAGGAACTTGGCCGATGCCCGGGGTGCGCACTTCTATCCGCGCCGTTCGAGGATCGTAGGTCGCATGAACGTGGAGCGCGCTCGCGATCGCATCGATCGGGACCAGCACGCGCCCGCGGACGCGAAAAGGGGCGCGTTTGAGGGTGAGCGGCATGCCGTTGAGTTTCGCGTGCATATCGCCGACCCGCAGGCGCAGGCTCTGGTCGCCGAGCGTAACGGTAATCACACCCGGCTTGTCGACCACCGTCTCGGCGCCGAGCGCGTCGGCGATCGAGCGCAGCGGCACGAAGGCGTGCTCGCTGGCCGTCGTGACCGGCGCGACGTCGCTATCGACACGCTCCCCGTCGACGAACATCGCGATCGGCGTCGAAAAGGCGAGCACGCACGAGATTGCCAGCGCGCAGAGCGCAACGATGACGAGACTCTGCCAGCGCAGACCCGCATACAGCTCGCTCGCGCGGTGTATCACACGGCCGCTCCCCGCGCCTCGCCGATCTCTCCGGCGTAGGCGGGATATTTCTCGGCGATGACCTTTTCGATTTCGAGACGCAGCATGCCGAGCAGTTCGCTCTCTGGGTACGTACCGACCAGCTCGCCGGCACGGTAGATCGCGCCTTTGCCTTTTCCGCCGGCGACGCCGACGTCGGCCATCTTTGACTCACCCGGCCCGTTGACGACGCAGCCCATGACGGCCACTTTCACCGGTGCACTGTACGATTTCGCGATCGCCTCGACGGCGCGCCCCAGCTCGAGCACCGAGATCTCTGCGCGCCCGCACGACGGACAGGCCGTAATCTCGAAGCCCTTCTCCCGCAGGCCGAGCGACTTGAGGATGCCCCAGCAGACCGGCACTTCTTCGATCGGATCGTCGGCCAGCGAGACGCGGATCGTATCGCCGATCCCCTCCCAGAGCAGAATGCCGAGGCCGATCGACGATTTGATCGTGCCGTCGCGCAACAGTCCGGCCTCGGTGATGCCGAGGTGCAGCGCGTAGGGCGTTCCACGTTCACGCAGACGCGCGTCCATCATACGGTAAGCCGCGACGGTCGTCGCTACGTCGTGCGCCTTGAGCGAAATCGCGATCTCGGTGTGCCCATGGTCCTCGAGGATCTCGACATGGCGCAGCGCCGATAGAACCATCGCCTCGGCCGTGTGTCCCAGCGATTTCTCGAGGTCCGGTGCGAGCGATCCCATGTTGACGCCCACGCGGATCGGAATGCCTCTGGCTTTCGCTGCGGTAACGACCTCGACGACCTTCTTGGGATCACGGATGTTGCCCGGATTCAGACGAAGCTTTGCTACGCCCGCCTCGATTGCTGCGAGCGCCATCTTGTGATCGAAGTGGATATCGGCGACGATCGGCACCGGAGAACGGTGGACGATTGCCGGCAAGCCGGCGGCATCGGGCGGATCCTTGACGGTCACCCGCACGATCTCGCAGCCCTCCATCGCGAGCCCATAGATCTGCTCGAGCGTTTTGTCGGCGTCGGCGGTATCGGTCGTCGTCATCGATTGCACGGCGACGGGATGGTCGCCGCCGATCCAGACGCTCTTCGCGTCGGCTTTGCCGGTCTTGTTCTGCAGAAAGATCGGGTTGCTCTTACGTCTCACGCGCAGCATCGGTTACATCACTCCCTGTCCGGAGACGATTCGGGCGATATCGTGAAAGGCCACGAGCATGATCAGCGCCATCAGCGCCGCAAACCCTGCCAGGTGAACCATCGCCTCCTTCTCCGGGTCCACCGGACGCCCGCGAATCAGTTCGGCGATGATGAACGCCGCGCGGCCGCCGTCGAGCGCCGGAATCGGAAGCAGATTAAAGAGCCCCAGGGCAAACGAGATCGTCGCCGCGAGCGTGAAGTACGGGCCCCAACCCCAATCCTGAACGGTGATGGCGACCTGCCCCATGCCGATCGGTCCGGAGATCTGCGGCGCGTATTTTGAGAACTGCGTGACGAGCAACACGATGCTTTCGACCGTCTGATCGGCGATGCCGGCGAACTCTTCTCCACTGGCACGGACGGCCTCGGCAAGTCCGACGCGCTGAAGTTCGGGCACCGGCGAAAACCCAATGCAGCCTTTGCCGCGGCCGACGACTTGCGCGGGACAGGGCTTCGGCTGGACGTAGACCTCCGTACGAGCACCGTTGCGCTGATAGACGAGATCGAGCCGCTTGCCCAGCGATGCATGAATCGTGTCGACCAGCTCTTTGCCGCTGGTCACCGGAACGTCGCCGATTGCAACGATGCGGTCCCCGGCGCGGATCCCCGCGATCTCGGCGGGCGATCCCGCGTTTACCTGGCCGACGATCGGCTGAACGGCCTGATTCGGCTTATCCGATGTAACGCCGAAGGCCAGCGCGCCGACGAGCAAGATGACGTAGCAGAGCACGAAATTGGCAAATGGGCCCGCGAGAATAATCACGAGCCGTACCCAGGGCGATTTCGCCTGGAAGTTCGCTTCGCCGCCCCGCGCGCTGCTGCGGAAGTTGCGCTGCTGCTCGGCCTCCGAGACGCGCCCGTCCTCGCCTTCCATCGCGCAGAAGCCGCCGATGGGAAAGGCGCGCAGTGAATAGAGGGTTCCGCTACGCGGGCTCGTCCAGCCGGCCAGCCGCGGGCCGAAACCCACGGCAAACTCATTGACCCGCACGCCGTTGCGCCGGGCCATCACGAAGTGGCCGAACTCGTGCAGCACGATGAGAACGGAAAGCATCAGCAGGAAGGTAACGACCTTCTCGAATCCGATCAGGCTGACGGCGGCGATGAGAATCAACGACTTAGCGACCTTTCGATACTATCTACGATTACTTGCGCATTGGCCCGGGCCTCCCGATCGGCCAGGCGAACCCCGTCGAGGCTGAGCTCTGCCGGTCCGCTCCGCTCCATGGCTACCTCGATGACCTCGGAAATGTTCCCAAACGCAATCCTTCCTTCAACAAACGCATGCACGGCGACTTCGTTTGCAGCGGAAAGGATCGCGGGCATCGCGCCTCCCTGGGCTAAGGCTTCGTAGGCCAGGGCGACGCAGGGGAATCGAACCGGATCCGGAGCCTCGAATTCGTAACGCAAGGCCCCCGTCTCTTGCTTTGCCCCTAAAATACGGAGCACGCCCGATTGCGGATCGAGCGGGGAAGCCGGCAGCTCCGGCGCGACCAGCCGGTCGGGGTACGCGAGCGCGTAGCCGATCGGCAGGCGCATATCGGGCGCGGCTAGCTGCGACTTTACGCTGCCGTCGGTGAAGACGACAAAGCCGTGAGCGATCGACTGCGGGTGCACGACGATGAGCACGCGCTCGCCGCCAAAACCAAAGAGGCGGCTCGCTTCGATGACTTCGAGGCCCTTGTTCATCATCGTCGCCGAATCGATCGTGTTCTTCGTTCCCATACGCCAGGTCGGGTGCGCGAGCGCCGCGGCAAGATCCGCGCGTTCCATCACCTCGCGCGGCGTGCCCCAGAATGGTCCGCCCGAGGCGGTGAGCACGATCGCCGCGACTCGCGAACGCTCTTCGCCGATGAGGCACTGAAAGATCGCGCTGTGTTCGCTATCGACAGGCAGCAGACGCGCGCCGCTCGCGCGGGCC
This sequence comes from Candidatus Cybelea sp., assembly GCA_036489315.1. NCBI lineage: Bacteria > Bacillati > Vulcanimicrobiota > Vulcanimicrobiia > Vulcanimicrobiales > Vulcanimicrobiaceae > Candidatus Cybelea > Candidatus Cybelea sp. The sequence goes on along the minus strand of DASXFZ010000060.1, from coordinate 116,781 downwards.
GCTTCCACGAAAAGCTCGCCCGCTGCGACGACCAGCTCCTTGTTGGCGACGGCGATGTCGGTACCGCGCTGCACCGCTGCAAAGACCGCGTCGAACGCGACCGAACCGTCGGTCGCGGCAAGCAGAATCTCGGGTTCGCTCTCCACGGCGACTCGCATGAGCCCTTGCGGACCGTTTGCGGCCGACGTTGCGATCTCGACCCCAAAGCGCGCGGCCTGCGCCGTCAGCAGCTCGATGTTGCGTCCCGCCGCAAGGCCCACCACCTCAAAGCGTTCGGGGTACGCGGCGATGACGTCGAGCGCTTGTGTCCCGATCGATCCCGTCGAACCAAGAATCGCAACCCGCTTGCGTTCGCTCATTGGAGCTGCAGCACGCCCAAGAGATGCAGCAGCGCGAAAAACGTTACGCCGCCGAGAAGATAGGAGTCAAAACGATCGAGCACGCCGCCGTGGCCGACGATCATCCCGCCCGCATCTTTCACGCCGGCGTCACGTTTGAAGGCAGACTCGACCAAGTCGCCGATTTGTGCGGCAACGCTGGTCAATGCGCCGAGCGCCGCGCCCTGCCACCATTGCAGGTGCAAAGGCGCAAACCAGGTCGCGCCCGTTGCGAAGGCGGTGGCGAGCAGCATCGACCCGACGGAGCCTTCGATCGTTTTGTTCGGAGAGATCTTGCTCAGCCGGTGCCGCCCGATGAGCGAGCCCACGACCATCGCAAAGATATCGGTTAGCGCGATGATCGCGATGACGTAGAACGTCAGCCACATTCCGTTGCCGTCGATCTGTCGAATAAACACGAAATAGGTCAGGAGCTTGCCGATATAGAGGACCGCGAGCAGCGTGTAGGCGGTGCGCGCGAAGTATCCCTTCTGCTCGCCGTACATGCCGATCCAAAAGGCGGCGACGATGATTCCGGCGAGCAGCACGCCTTCCCAGTTGTGCAGGACGTTGAAGACGGCCATCGCGATGTAGGCGACGACGCCGAGCTGCGCGACAGGGTACTCCAGCGGCTGTCCCTTGATCGCACAGAGATAGTTGAATTCGTAGATGCTCGCCAGACCGATGGCCAGCAGCAGCAGATAGAACGCCCAGGGGAAAATTACGCAGAAGAGTCCGATCGCCGCGACGATCAGGCCGACGACGATCCGCCGTGCGCTCAAGCTCCGCCGAAGCGCCGCTGGCGCCGTGTAAACTCCGCGATCGCTCGAGCGAGATCATCCTTTGAGAATTCCGGCCAGTAAACGTCGCACATCACGAGCTCGGCGTAGGCCGCTTGATAGAGCAGAAAGTTCGAAAGACGCCGCTCGCCGCCCGGACGGATCAGCAGGTCGAGCTCGGGAAGTCCCGCGGTATAGAGGTACTTGCGGATCAGGGCCCCGTCGACCGCATCCGGCTGCAGCGCTCCCTTCGCGACGTCGCGGGCAATGGCGGCGACCGCGCGCTCGAGCTCGGCGTGCGAGCTGTAGTTGACCGCCATATTGAGCAGCAGCCCCGTGTTGTGCGCCGTCTCTGCCTGCAGATCGGCGAGCGCCGCGCGCGGCGCGGGCGGGAGCGACTCCCAGTCTCCCATCACTTGCACGCGCACGTTGTTACGCCGCAGTTCGATCAGTTCGTTACGCGCAAAGTGCACGCACAAATCGAAGAGCAGCGAGATCTCTTTGGCGGCGCGGTTCCAGTTCTCGGTTGAGAAGCCGTAGACGGTTAGTACCGAGATCCCCATGTCCGAGGCGGCGCGCGTGACATGGCGCAGCGCGACCATCCCGCGGCGATGGCCCTCGATGGCCGGAAGACCACGCTCCTTGGCCCAGCGCCGGTTTCCGTCCATGATGATCGCAACGTGGCGCGGCGGCGATCCCCCGGAGAGCGACGGGGCGGCGCTTCGCGCGAGTGAAATCGTCATAGCTGGAGGTACGACTCGTAGCCGGCCGTCACGTCGGCGGAACCGTCGTCGCGAACGTTTATGCGAAGCACGCGCAACGCGCCGGCGCCGATCCACGCTCCCGCCGGGGAAAGGACCGCCAGCCGTACGTGCCGGGCATCGAGCGCGCGGCGAGCCTGCACCTCCGGCATCAATATCAGGTCCTCGCTCACACTTCCATGATCTCTTTTTCTTTGGCGACGACCAGTGCGTCGATCTCCTTGACGTACCGGTCGGTCAGCCGCTGCAGCGACTCTTGCAGCCGCTTGTTGTCGTCCTCGGTGATCGCCGAAGATTTGAGCTGCCCTTTCAGATCGTCGTGCGCGTGATGGCGCACGTTGCGAACCGCCACCCGGCCGTCCTCCGCCTTCTTCTTAATGAGCTTTGCCAGGTCTTTGCGCCGTTCTTCGTTGAGCGGCGGGATCACCAGGCGAACGGAAGTGCCGTCGACGTTGGGCGTCAGGCCGAGATCGCTCTTGTCGATCGCCTTGCGGATTTCGGGCACGACCCCTTTGTCCCACGCGGAGATCAGCAGCGTCCGGGAATCGGGCGTCGAGACGCCGGCGACTTGTTTGAGCGGCACCGGCTGCCCGTAGGCCTCGACGACGAGCCGGTCGAGCAGCGCCGGCGAGGCTCTGCCGGTACGAATCGAGGCAAACTCACCTCGCGTCGCCTCGACGCACTTATGCATCTTATCTTCGACTTCTTTGAATTGAGGATCGGACATCTTCCTAGCTCCTTCCACCGACCGGGGCTGGTTGCCGCCCGACGTACGTGCCGATCGCCTCGCCCCAGATGACGCGCCGGATATTTCCCGGCACCGCCATATCGAAGACGACGACCGGAAGCGCGTTGTCCATGCACAGCGCCATCGAGGTCGAGTCCATTACTTCGAGACCGCGCTGAAGCACGTCCATGTAGTCGATCTGCTCGAAACGCGTGGCCAACGGATCCTTCTTCGGATCGGCAGAGTAGATGCCGTCGACTTTCGTGGCCTTGAGGATCGCTTCGGCGTTCACTTCCACGGCGCGCAGCGCCGCGGTCGTGTCCGTCGTGAAATACGGATTGCCCGTTCCGGCGGCGAAGATGACGATGCGGCCCTTCTCCAAATGGCGAATCGCGCGTCGCCGAATGTACGGTTCGGCGATCTGATGCATGGCGATCGCGGTCTGCACGCGCGAAGCGACGCCGATACGTTCCAGCGCGTCTTGCAGAGCCAGCGCGTTGATAACCGTAGCGAGCATCCCCATGTAGTCGGCGGTCGCGCGCTCCATGCCGGCCTCTTCGTGCACCTTACCGCGCCAGATGTTCCCGCCTCCGACGACGATCGCGATCGAGACGCCGTCGTGGCTGACGTCGGCGATCTGTTCGGCCATTGCGTCCGTCTTTTGGACGTCGATACTATTGGCCGGCCCGGTAAAGGCCTCGCCCGAGATCTTGAGGAGGACGCGGGAGAATCGCGGCCGGTCGGATTCAGTCACCGAGTGTATATCGGGTGAAGCGTCTGACTTTGATCTTTTCACCGAGCGCGCCGATGCTGCGGTGCAGCAAATCGCCGATGCTCAGCGAGTCGTCCTTGACGAACGCCTGATCGAGCAGGCAGTGCTCCTCGAACCACTTGTTGAGCTTCCCTTGCACGATTTTCTCGCCGACGTCGGGAGGTTTGCCGGCCGGAATCGCGGCCCTGAACTCTTCGCGCAGCCGATCGACGATCTCGACCGGGACGCTCTGGCGATCGAGGTACTGCGGCGACATCGCCGCGACGTGCATCGCGATGTCTCGCGAGAGTTCCGCGAACTTCGGATTGCGCGCGACAAAGTCGGTTTCGCTGTTCACCTCCACGAGGACGCCGATCTTGCCGCCGGCGTGAACGTAGCTCGTTATCAGGCCTTCGTTGGCGACGCGTTCGGCCTTCTTGGCCGCCTGCGCTGCGCCGCGCTCGAGCAGCACCGCTTTTGCGCGCTCGAAGTCGCCGGCCGCGTCGACGAGCGCCTGGCGGCAGTCCATCATCGGCGCGCTGGTCGCCTCACGGAGCGATTTGATCTCATCGGCTTTGGGCTGATAGGAGATCAACGTCCCGCCTCCGCCATCGTTGGGGCAGCTTCCTCGCCGTACGACGGCGCCGGCTCCTCATAGGCTCCTTGATCGTAGGCGCTCTCGCTCTCCGTCTTCCCCTCGATGATCGCGTCGGCGATCTTGCCGACCATCAGCTTGACGGCGCGGATCGCGTCATCGTTGCCGGGAATCGGATAGTCGATCTCGTCAGGATCGCAGTTTGTGTCGATCACCGCGATAATCGGGATTTTCAGCTTGCGGGCTTCGAGTACCGCGATGCGTTCTTTCTTCGGATCGACCACGAAGATTGCATCGGGCAGGCGGTGCATGTCTTTGATGCCGCCGAGGAAGCGCTCTAAGCGGTTCATCTCGTCTTGAAGGTTCGCGACCTCTTTCTTGGGCAGGCGTTCGAAGTCGCCCTGAAGCTTCATATTCTCGAGCTCACGCAAACGGGCGATCCGCTTCTGAATCGTCGCGAAGTTGGTCAGCGTGCCTCCCAACCAACGCTGGTTGATGAAATACGTGCCCGCGCGCTCGGCCTCTTCGCGAACGACGTCTTGTGCCTGCTTCTTGGTGCCGACGAAGAGAATGACCCGGCCCGCGCGCGCGAGGTCCCTAACGGCCTCGTAGGTCTCCCGCAGCTTCTGCACGGTCAGCGCGAGGTCGATGATATAGATACCGTTGCGCTCTTGGAAGATGTACGGCTTCATCTTCGGGTTCCAGCGGCGGGTCTGGTGTCCGAAATGGACGCCCGCCTCCAGAAGCTCGCGCATGGTGACGACGCTCATGAGATAACCTTTCTGGCTCCCGACCTCCGCCCATCCTGACCGGGGGTCCTCTTTGGAGCCATAGACACCCAGCCTCCCTGCCGGGTGGAGTAGGACAACCGCGCGATTATAGCACGCGAACCGCGCGGCTCCTAGGAGTCTGTCGGGTTATGGCAATTTTCGGATTTGGCGCCGAATTTTGTTCGAAGACGAGGCGCGATGAGCGACAAAAGCAGCGCTTTGCGAGCGAAGAGCAACGACGTATTCCGACAAAACGCGGCGCAGAGACGAGAATTTGGCATAACCCGACCGACTCCTAGAGTCCAAGAGGGCTACGGGCGGGCTTCGTAGATCAGGTTGAATGGGGTCTCGGACGCCCGCCGGAAGTGCGAAAACCCGGCGCCGGTGACCACCTTGCGGATCGCCGCCTCGCCTGCTTGCGCCCCCATCGCCAAGCCCACCTCTTGAGCGAGCGACGCCGGCGTGCAGAGCATCGTCGAGGCGCCGTAAAAGATCCGGCCGATCGGATTGAGGTTCTGCTCGAGCGCGTCCCCGGCGTAGGGTTCGACGATCAACAGCGTGCCGTTGGCCTTGAGCGCGCGGCGCGCGCCGGCAAGCACTCCGACCGGATCGCCCATATCGTGGACGCAATCGAAGCAGCAGATCAGGTCGAACTGCCCCTGAGGCATCGTCTCGGCGGTTCCGACCTCGAAGCTGACCCGGTCTGCGACGCCGGCTCGCTTGGCGGCCTTGCGGGCGGCCTCGATCGAAGCGGCGTGGTAGTCATAGCCGATGAATCGGGACATCCGGTAGGCCTCGGCCATCATGATCGTCGAGCTGCCGTACCCGCAGCCGAGGTCGGCGACGGTCGCACCGAGCCGCAGCTTTGCCTCCACCCCTTCGAGCGCCGGGATCCAGTCGGCGACTAGATGCGCCGCATACCCATTGCGGAAGACACGATTCGTCAGTCCGTACAGGCGCGAATCGTGCTCGTGCCAGCCGACACCCTTTCCGCTGCGAAACGCTTCGGTGATCGCTGGTTCGTCGGCGAACAGCGGCTGCGCCATCGCAAAGAGGCCGCACATGTTTACCTCGCTATCGTCGTCGGCGAGTACCGGAACGTGCTCCGCCGGCAGAGAGAAACGCTGCGTTCCGGCATCGTACGTGATGTAGCCCGATGCGGCTTGGTTTGCCAGCCATTCCCGAATGTAACGCTCGTGCGTTTTCGTCGCTTTCGCCAGATCCTCTGAGGTTTGCGGCCCGTTTTCCGCCAGTGCCTTGTAGAGCCCCAGACGATCGCCGGTGACGACCGCGACCGCGCTTATCGCGCTGCCGACGTCGCCGAGAAAGCGCAGCACGGCGGCGTGAAGCTTCTCCGGATCGAGCGGCGCGGTAGTAATACTCAAAGTGGTTTCCTCCGTTGAAAGATTTTCTGCACTAGCATACGGAAGCTATCGGAGTCGTGCATCGGGGCGTGTACGGAGGAAACGCCGCCCGAGCTCGGAGCCCGCTCATCGGCCGAGAGTCCGTGCTGGCCGAGCTCGAGGAGGTTTACCAGCGAGTCCGCGACGACGGTCGCGCGAGCTTCCTTTTGCTGTGGGGCGAGGCAGGCGTTGGAAAACGCGCCTGCTCGACGATTTCGGTGCGAGGGTGGCGACCGACGGCGCGCGCGTCGCGCTTGGTACGTGCGCCGATGGTCTCTGCCCGCCTTTTGCGCCGTTACGCGAGATCTTTTCCGCCCTCGCGCTCCCAGCGCCATTCGAGACCGGCGAGGAGCTCTCGGGCAGCGGAGCGGCCTCCGAGGCGAAGCGATATCGGGCCTTTGTTGCGGCGAGCGCTGCCCTCGCCTCGACGCAGCTTCCCATCCTCGTGCTGCTCGAAGACCTCCACTGGGCGGATTTTGCAACCTTGGAGTTTCTCGCGTTTTTCGCACGCCGGTTCGGAGCGGCACCGGTCCTCGCGATCGCTACCGTGCGTTCCGACGACCTCGAACGCGACCACGCGCGGCTCGACGCGCTCAACACATTGCTGCGAAACGGAGCGCGCCGCGTCAACGTCGACCCGCTGGGCCGCGACGACATGCATCGTCTGGTCGCGCTATTGCTGCCGCTCGAATCACCGCACCGTTCGCACCAGGTCGAACGCATCAGCGCGCTCGCCGAGGGCAAACCATACTTCGCCGAGGAACTGGTCAGCAGCACGGTGGCGCTCGATGCCCCGGCGTCCTTCGATGCGGTGCCGCTGAGCATTCGCGCGGGAATCCTCGCGCGTTTCGAGCGCCTCCCTCGCGACGATCGAGATACGCTGCTGCAAGCCTCGGTGATCGGCCAAACGTTCTCGCCGGTGCTGCTCGCCGAACTCACGAAACGAGATGAGCGCGGCGTTGCGGCCGCGCTCATCGGGGCGCGGGACCTGCAGCTCGTGCGCGAGATCGAAGGCAGCGGACTCTTCGCATTTCGGCACGCGCTTACGCGCGAAATCCTCTATCGCGAACTGCTGCAAGCGCAGCGGCAAATGACGCATCGCGAGCTGGCAGCCCTCTTGGAGCGCGCCAAATGGCCGGCCGACCCCGGGCAGATCGCTTTTCACTGGAGCGCCGCGGGCGAAAGCGCACGCGCAACCCGCGCCTACGAACTGGCCGGCGATCACGCGGCAGCGCGCAACGCGCACCGCGACGCGCAAGACGCGTACGGTCGGGCGGCACGCATGCGCGCCGAGCCGGGCGCGGACGTTGCCGCCCTCTACGAGAAGTACTCTCGCGCGCTCTCGATCGGCGGCAACCTCGCCGAATCGTGTCTCTATCTCGAGCGCTCCGTCGACGCCTACGAGGCGCGGGGCGATCGGCGCAAAGCGGCGTCGCTCGCGACACGGCTGGCCCGCAGATACTTCGAGTACGCGCGCCCGCACGACGCGTCGCGGGCCATTGCGCGCTCCCTGCAGCTCTGCGAGGGAGGCGGCGCGATCGCGTTCGACGCGCACGTGACGCTCGCGCACTTCGCCGCGCTGCAAGGACGTTTGCAGGAGGCCGACGCGCAGCTGCAGCGAGCGGCGCTCTTACCCGGCCGGCCGCCGCCCTCGCAGCGCCGCGATTTTCACATGGTGCGCGCGCTCGTACGGGCAACGACGGCACGTTTGCGAACCGCCTTCGAGGATTACGAACGCGCGGTCGCGATCGCGCGCGAGGTCGGCGATCCCGAGCAGCTCACGTGGGCCTTGAGCAACTATGCCAGCCGGGCGCTGGCGACCGGTTATACGGAGCGCGCGCTGGGCGCCTACGGTGAATCCGTCGAGCTCCTTCCGATCGACGAGTTCGGGAAAATTGGCATGCTCGCGAACCAGGGATTGGCGTCGGCGCGCCTGATGAGCGGGGATATCGGCGCGGCGCGCGCCACGCACGCGCGCGGACGCCAGGCGGTCTCCGAAATGGTGCTCGCGCAGACCGCGCAGGTCGCGATGGAGATCAGGCTCGCCTATCTCGCGGACGAAGAGCTTCCGTTCGATCGAAGCGCATTCGACGACGCCGTCGCGGCCGCGTTCGAATCCCGCGAGACGCAAAACATCGGACTGTTGTCGGGCGCGCTCGCTGCCTATCTCGATTCGACCGGGCAGACGAGCGAGGCGCAGAGATTGCGAACGCGGGCGATCGCCGCCATCTCGTCGGCAGATCTCTCGCTGTGGCTGATCGATCAGGTGGGCGCCGGCGAGCAGCGCACCGAGCGGGAGAAGGCACGCGCACTGCTCGCGGCAGCGGCCGGCGACGAGGCACACTTATCGGCGCGCGCCCACCTCGCGCTCTTCGACGCACGTGTTGCCCGCCGGCAACGGCAGCCGGCGCTTGCGAAGTCGCTCGCGTTGCGAGCCGCAGCGGAATTCGAAGCGATCGGCTGGCCTTGGGAACGAGCCGCGGCGCTCGAGGTCGCGGGCCGGCACGCCCAGGCGCGGGAAATCTACCTGCGGCTCGGTTATCATCGGCAGCTCCGCGAGCTGGATTCCGCTCGGCGACGGGCGCGTCACCGAGCCGCGGGCGACCGCCTTACGCCGCGCGAGTTGGAGGTCGCGCAACTGGCGGCCGGCGGCCTGAGCAATCGCGAGATCGCGGCGCGCCTCTTCATCGGCGAACGCACCGTCGAGACCCACATCGCCGCGATCTTCGATCGTTTCGACCTGACGTCGCGGCGCCAGCTCATCGCGCTCGTGGCCGCCCAATCGTAAAAGACTCCCTAAGATTTTCCGGCGGAGCACCGAATGCCGCGCGCAATGCGCTGGGTTGTCACCGGAGGCTTGGGCTTCATCGGATCGCACTTCGTTCGCCTCGTGCTGCGCGAGCGTCCAAACGTGGAGGTCGTCAATCTCGATGCGATGACCTACGCCGCCAATCCCAAAAATCTGCCGGACGTGCAAGGCAATCCGCGATATCGCTTCATCAAGGGGGACATCTGCGACCCCGCGGCAGTACGCGAGGCGATCGGCTCCGGCGCGGAGGCGTTGGTGAACTTCGCCGCCGAGACCCACGTCGACCGTTCGATCGCCGACGCACGAGACTTCGTCCGCACCGACGCCCTCGGAACGCACGTTCTCCTCGAAGCCTTGCGCGCCCAAAGAGTACCGCGCATGCTTCAAGTCTCGACCGACGAAGTCTACGGGCACGTCCCCGAAGGTGCGTCGCGCGAAAGCGATCCGCTGCGGCCCCGCAGTCCGTACGCGGCCAGCAAAGCGGCGGGCGATCTGCTCGCGCTGGCGTATCACGCGACGTACGCATCGCCGGTCGTCATCACCCGCGGCAGCAACACCTACGGGCCGAATCAATTTCCTGAGAAGATCGTCCCGCTCTTCATTACCAACCTGCTTGACGACCGGCGCGTTCCCGTCTACGGTGATGGATTACAGATCCGCGACTGGCTGTGGGTCGAAGATCATGCGCGCGGAATTCTCGACGTCTTGGAGCGCGGCGAAACGGGGCGCGCCTACAACCTCGGCGGGGGAACACCGATGACCAATATGGAGCTCACGCGGCTGCTCGTCGAAGGCTGCGGCCGTTCGATGGAACGCCACGTCGAACACGTCACCGACCGGCTCGGGCACGATCGCCGCTACGCCATCGATAGCTCGCGGCTGCACTCGCTGGGATGGCAACCGCGCGTGCCCTTCGCCGAGGGCATCGCGCGAACGATCGACTGGTACCGCCGCAACGAAGCGTGGTGGCGTCCCTTGAAAGCGGCGCCCGCATGAAGGGCGTAATCCTCGCGGGCGGGCTCGGCAGCCGTCTGCGCCCGCTGACGAAGGTGACCAACAAACATCTTCTGCCGGTCTACGACCGCCCGATGATCTACTATCCGCTGCACACGCTCTGTTCGGCGGGCATTCGCGACATCATGATCGTCACCGGGGGCGGCTCCGCCGGCGACTTCCTCCGCTTGCTGGGAAACGGCGCGGAGTTCGGCCTGCACGACATCTACTACACGTATCAGGAAGGCGAAGGCGGCATCGCCGACGCGCTCCGTCTCGCCGAGCACTTCGCCGAGGGCGAACGGATCGTCGTCGTTCTGGGAGACAATTTGCTTCAGGAGAGCATCGCACCGTATGTGGAGCGCTTCCGCGCCCAGCCTTCCGGCGCGCGCATTCTGCTCAAGGCGGTCGCCGACCCCAGCCGCTTCGGCGTTCCGGTGCTCGATGGAGAGCAGATCGTCGCGATCGAGGAGAAGCCGGCCGAACCGAAGAGCTCCTATGCCGTGACGGGTATCTATATGTTCGACCGCCGCGTCTTCGAGTTCATTCGTACGCTCGTGCCTTCGCAGCGTGGCGAGCTGGAGATCGTCGACGTGCACAATCGTTACATCGCGCAGGGCGATCTGCACTACGACGTTCTCGAAGGATGGTGGACCGACGCGGGAACCTTTGAGAGCCTCTTCCGCGCCAACGAACTCGTCGCGAAGGAGCGAGCGCCCCGCCTGCGCTCCTAGGAGTGCGGCGCGCCGATCGGCAGAAGGAAGAGCGCGACGATCACGAGCAGGCACGCCAGCGCGCCGCGGAACCACCGTTCCGGCAGCCGCGTTACAAAGTGCGCTCCGACGAAGACGCCCGGTATCGAGCCAAGCAGCAACGACCCGGCGATCATCGGATTGACGTCCCCGATCTTCCAGTGACCGAGCAGTGACGGTACGAGGACGACGACGGCGAAGGCGAGATCCGTTCCGACGAGGCGGCGCAGCGCAACGACCGGCGCAACCAACAGCAAGAGCGGAAGCGTCAGCGACCCGGCGCCGATCGACGTAATGCTGACCGTAATCCCAACAAAGAACCCGATCAGTGCGAGCCGCAGGGTGGGAAGCTTGTTCGCGGCCGTATCGGAGAAATCGCCGGCGAGCCTGCGATTGAAGATGATTCCGGCCGCCGAGATCAGCAGTGCGCCGGCGACCGCAAGCCGCAACGTGTGTTCGAGCTGCCGGATATCGAGGTGCTTGTGCAGCCAAACGCTGAGCGCAACGCCGATGATCGCCCCCGGGAGCCCGCCGATCGAGAGCCGCCAAAGGACGGAAACCTGCACCGTCCGTTTCTGCACGTGTGCGATCATGGCAACGAGCCGCGTACCAAGCGCGAAGAGCAGGTCAGAACCGATTGCCTTGTCCGTGCCGACCCCGAGGAAGATGAGCAGCGGCGTCGTGATGGCACCCGCCCCGACGCCGCTATACGCTGTGCAGGCTCCGACGATGAAGCCGACAACCACGTAGCTCCAAATCAAGGCTTGGTGTGCTCCTCGATATACTCGATGAGCGTCGCCGCCGACTCGGGGATCGACTGCCGGGTTGTATCGACCGCCAAGTCGGGATTCTGGGGCGCCTCGTACGGCGAGGAGATTCCGGTGAAGCGGGCGATCTCTCCGGCGCGAGCCCGCTTGTAGTGACCCTTGACGTCGCGACCTTCCGCCGTTTGCAGGTCGCAGGAAACGTAGACTTCGTGGAAGCCGCCGGGGTAGGAAGCACGCGCCTTGGTACGGTCGTCAGAAAAGGGTGAGATCAGCGCGCAGATCACCACGAAACCCCCATCGGCGAGCACCGCAGCCACGGCTGCCGTCCGCCGGACGTTCTCGGAGCGGTCCTCCTCAGAGAAACCTAGGTCAACATTCAACGAGGTCCGCAGCGTGTCCCCGTCGAGAACGTAGACGTGCCGGCCCCGATCGAAGAGCATCCGCTGCGCCGTCATGGCGAGCGTAGACTTACCGGCGCTCGGCAGCCCGGTGAGCCAGAAGACGCCGCCGCGATGACCGTTGCGCCAGAATCGCTCATTCGGCTGCACCGAGGAAGTCTGCGCGACGATATCGGTCGCGCCCTCCGAGCGCGGGCGCCCGATGACCGAGCGAACGCGGCCGCCGGCGACGACGTTGGTGCCGTGCAGCAGGACGAAACGTCCGATGCTGGTCGTCTCCAACTCATCGTCGGCGGCGATCAGCTCGCGCGCCGCGAGCGTGATGACCGCGACGTCGCTCTTTGCAACCACATCGCCGGGCTTGCCGGCGAGCGTGTCGGGATCGATCACTTCGTCGATGCGTTGTAGGGTAACGGGCATCTCGCGCGTTCCGATGCGTAGACGAAGCGTCTCGCCGGGCATGACCGGATCGCCGCCGAGCCAAACGACGGTCGCCTGCACCGCGTGTCCGAGTGCGGGTCCATCGCCGGGATAACTCGCCACCGCGCCGCGGTCGACGAAGATTCGCTCGTCGAGCGCGATCGCCACCGCGTCGCCGGCCTTTGCCTCATCGACTTCTTGCGGCCACCGATGGATCGCACTAACGACCGCGTCGGTCTGCAGGGGCCAGAAGACAACGCGTTCGCCCGCGCGAAGCGTGCCCGCCTCGACGAGCCCGGCGATAAGCCGATTGCCGTCGCGACGATAGACGTCTTGTACGACGAACCGCAGCGGGCCGCCGGCCGGTGCCGTATACGGATGAAGCTGGGCGAGCGACTCGAGCAGCGTCGGGCCCTTCCACCACGACCAGCGCTGGGTGGCCACCGCGATGTTATCGCCGTCGCGCGCGGCCAGCGGGATGATTTCGATCGGCGTGATGCCGAGCTGTTCGAGGAAGGTGCGAATCTCCGCACGGCGCGCCACGAACGCGGTTTCGGGCTCGTCGGAGAGGTCGAGCTTGTTGACCACGACCAGCAGCTCTTTGAAACCGAACCACTGCAGGAAGAGCGCCTGCCGCCGGGTCTGCAGCGTGATGCCCTCGTCGACCGCAACGACCATGATCGCTGCGTCGACCTCGGAAGCACCGGTAAGCAGGTTCCGGATCAGCTCCCGGTGGCCGGGCGCATCGACGAAGACGTAGTCGCGATCGGGCATGCGCAACCAGATACGCGAGATGTCCAGGGTGATCGCTTGATCGCGCTCGAGCTGGAAAGCGTCCAGCAGGAACGAGTACTCGATCGGGACGCCTCGCTTGGTACTGGAGCTCTGCAGCTCCTCGAGCTTTGCCGGCGTTACCTGGCCGAGATCGACCAGCATTCTTCCCAGGATCGTCGACTTACCAGCGTCGACGTCTCCAACCATGACTATCCGAACTTGTCTCACATGTACCCCGTTGTGCGGAGGCGTTCGAAAGCGTCTTCGCTTTCGCTATCCATCGTGCGGCCGGCGCGTTCAGGCTCGCGCGTCTTTTCCAACTCCGAAATGACCGCATCGAGCGTGTCCGCCGTGCTGGGAATCGGAATCGTAATGTTGCTCTCACCCAGAGAGCGGAAACGCATGCCGTCTTTGGCTAAATAAAGCGGCACGTACGGAATTCCCTCGCGTCGCGTGTAACGCCAGATATCCAGCTCCGTCCAATGTAAGAGCGGATGAATCCGAACGTGCGCACCATCGGGAACTTCGTATGGAAAAAAGTCCCACAGTTCCGGCGGCTGCGTTCGCGGATCCCACGAACCGTCCGCGTTACGGGGACTAAAAATGCGCTCCTTAGCGCGTATAGCTTGTTCGTCGCGGCGGATACCTAAGATGATTCCCCGGTATCCTTCTCGCGCCAGAAGCCCGCGCAGCCCCGCGGTTTTGCGCGCCGCATGACGAGCGGCCGGCGGCAGCGTCTGATCGACCGTGCTCTCCGGCGGACAGACTTCGTTGATGATCGGCAATTGCCACTCGCGAACGAGTCGATCGCGGAACGCATAGACTTCGGGAAACTCCATCCCGGTGTCGAGCAGCACGAGCGGAAAAGGGATCTCGCCAAGGAAGGCTTTGCGCACCATCCAGAGCAGTGCGGTCGAGTCCTTTCCGATCGACCAGAGCATGGCAATCGGCGAAACGCACGAGAACGCTTCGCGTAAAATGTAGATCGTTCGCGACTCGAGGACATCAAGGTCGGCATCGGTCTGTGTCGGCATCACGACGGTGTATCGGCCCCGGCGGAGCCTTTTCCTACCGGCGCCGGGCTCTGGGCCGCAGCGTCCGGTTCATTTTTTTCGTGAAGTTGATCGTAGATCTCGGATCGTCGGACCACCACGTCGCGCGGCGCCTCGATTCCGATCTTAACCTGATCGCCGTCGAAGCCGACGACGGTAACGCGAATCTCGCTACCGATCATAATGGATTGATTGGATTTCCTGGTCAGCACCAGCATGTACACCCTCCGTAATCGGCGCCTTCGCGCGAGCGGCAGTGCGCGCCTTTGCCCCGGCCGTTCGAGGACAGGTGCCGCGGCGGCCGATCCGGAATTCTGCACGCCCTCTAGGAGGATCGCATGGTCAAAGACATCGCCTTCATCGCCTACTCGGTTCGGGACGTCCCGCGGGCCCGCGACTTTTATCGTGATGTCCTCGGCCTCGTGGTCGGCGACACGTTCGGCGACCACTGGGTTGAATTCAACGTCGGGAGCGCGACGTTCGGAATCGGAAACGGCGAGGGCTTAGGCTTCATGCCGGGGGCTTCGAACGGCGCGGCGTTCGAGGTCGACGACATCGACGCGTTGCGCTCGCGCTTGAAGTCGATGGGTCTCGAGGTCAGTGAGCTGCACGAATTCCCTGCTTGCACGACCTGTTTTGCGAGCGATCCGGACGGCAATCGTTTCGCCCTCCACCAGCGCAAGCCGCCGCAGCGAGAAGCCGCCTAAGACGCCGATCGCGGCAAGCCGGCCGCAAACTGCGCCGCATGCAAGCGGGCGTACGCGCCGCCTCGGGCAAGCAGCTGCTCGTGCGTGCCGATCTCGACCACGCGGCCGGCCTCGAGGTAGAGCACTTTGTGTGCTCGCCGAACGGTCGATAAGCGGTGCGCGATGATCAGCGTCGTCCGCCCCGGCAGAAGCCGATCGAGGGCCTCTTCGATCATCGCCTCGGAGTGACTATCGAGCGCGCTGGTGGCCTCGTCGAGAATGAGGATCCGTGGATCTCGCAGCACGGCCCGGGCGATTGCAATGCGCTGGCGCTGGCCGCCGGATAGGCGAACGCCGCGCTCCCCGACTTCGGTCGCGTAGCCATCGGGGAAGTTGCGGACGTACTCTTCGACGTTCGCGTCGCGCGCGGCGGCACGCACCTCGCCGTCTGTCGCCTCGAGCCTCCCATACCGGATGTTCTCCAAGACCGAGGCGCGGAAGAGCTGCACGTCCTGCGGAACGATCGCGATCGCACGGCGAAGGTCCGAGAGCTTAGCGCGCGCGACGTCGACGCCGTCGATGCGCACGCTGCCTTCTTGCGGCGAATAAAAGCGAGGCACGAGGTTGACGAGGGTCGTCTTACCCGCGCCCGAGGGGCCGACCAGCGCGACGATCTCACCGGCTTCGATGCGCGCGACGACGTCTCGCAGCGCCGGCGGCTCGTTCGGATGGTAGCGAAACGTCACTCCCGCGAAATCGATTTGCCCGTCGACCGCCGGTAGCGTGACTGCGTCCGGCGCGTCTTCAACCTCGATGGGCAGGTCGAGCAGTTCGAAGACTCGTCCCGCCCCGACCATCGCCTTGCTGATGTCCCCGAAGAACGCCGCGACCCGGTTCATCGGATTCATCAGGTTCACCAGCAGCCCCCAGTACATGAAGACGCGCCCGGTGTCGAGCCTTCCGACGAGTACCTCGCGCACCGAGAGCCACATGATCGCGACGACGGCGGCGACCATGATCGTCGAGATCACGAGCGGCTGGGTCTGGATGAACTGTGTCAGTTTCATGTACGCGCCGAAGAAATCGTCGTTGCGCTGCCGGAAGCGCGCCACCTCGAACTGCTCGCGCCCGAACGACTTGACTACCCGCTGACCGCCGAGCACTTCGGAAAGCGTCGCGGTAAGGTCCGCGATGCGGCGTTGCGCGAGGTGCGTGCTCGATGAGATCAGACGCTGGAAGTTCGATACCGTGAACGAGACGATCGGCGCGACGAGAACGAGCGAGAGCGTGAGCAGCCAATCGAGATAGATCATCGTCGCAAACGACGAGATAAAGGTTGCCAGCGCTACGACCAGCTGCGGCACCGAGACGCTGACCGCATCGATCATTATTTGCAGGTCGGTGGAGAAGCGTGCGATCAGCTCGCCGGGGCGCCACTTGTCGAACTCGTGCAGCGGCAAGTTCAGAAGGCGCTCGAAGAGACGCACGCGCAGACGCGCAACCAAGTGCTGGCCGCTCCAAGCCGTAAGGTAGGTCTGGCCGTAGATCGCTGCGTTCGCCATCACGAGCGCGATCGAGGTGAACCCCAAGGAAAGGTAGAGGGCCCGCAGATCTGGCGCGTGTCCCGCCGGGGGCACGAGCACCTGATTGATGATGACGCGAAAAGCGAGCGGCGGGGCGATCGACAGAACGCCGGCGAGGATGCCCATGGCCATCGCAACCGCGATGCGAGAGTAGTAAGGGCGCGCCTCGCGGGCCAGGCGGTACAGGATCTCGCGACGGCTCAATTGCGACACTGCCGGTACCACGAATTCAGGCTGTTGCGGCCACGCCGCCGTGAAACCTCCCGCTGCCTGCTCCGGTACGTGGGAATGAAAGACCGTGGAGGATATCAGGAACTAAATGGATTGTTATTTCCACTCGAACGTCCCGTCCATCGCGCCGTGCATCGAATGCGGGAAGCGGATTTGCGCGACCTGTCGCGACGAACGCGGCGGCTGTCCGAGCTGCCGGCTCGCGGCTAAAGTCGAAGCCGCCACGGCAACCCGCCAGCAGATCCCCGGTGCGGTTCCCCCGCGCCCGGCGCCCGCCAGCGTCCGTGGGAACGCCACGGTAGCGACTGTCGGAGACCCCGTCGAATCCCGCGCGCTCGTCTCCCTCGGTTACCCGCTCTGGCCCCTCGCGCTCATCTCGCTGCTCGATCGCAAACAGTCGCGACAGCTTCGGAAACAGGCGTATCAGGCGCTTGGATTCAACGCCGGGTTCTTCGGCCTCTGGGCACTCCTTTCGCTCGTCGGGCAGATTCCGTTCGTTGGCTTCTCTGCTTGGATTCTCGTGCCGCTGCTCGCACCGATCTTCTTAGTCGCGAGCGTCTACTACGGCATCAAGACCTGGAACGGCGATGACGTGCGCGTGCCGATCGTCACGAGCTGGCTCGAAGACCGCCTTCCTCAGGGCGATACGAACGCCCGATAACGCTCCAGAAAGGCGCGCGCCGCAGGTTCGTGCTCGACGACCGGCGCCGGATACGAGTTCCCGTCGAACAACGCTAGCGATAGCTGAGTCGAATCCGCCGGCCGCCCGTGCCATGCGGCGGCCGGAAGGTGGCGCAGCTCGGGAATCCAGCGGCGCACGTAAGCGCCCGCCGGGTCGTAGCGGCGCCGCTGCCGCTCCGGGTTATAAATTCGTGGAAATTGCGCCATGTCGGCGCCGACTCCGGCGATCCATTGCCAGTTCCCCGTCGCCAGAGCCGGGTCGTCCTCGATGAGCAGCTGGTCCCAATAATCGCGCCCAAGGCGCCAATCGACACCCAGATCGAAGCACAGGAAGGACGCCGCCACCGCCCGCACTAGCGGATGCATCCAGCCGGTCTCGCGAAGTTGCCGGATACCCGCATCGACGAGCGGATAGCCCGTTCTTCCCTCGTGCCACCCGCCGAGCGCCGGATGAGCCCGCAAAGGCGCAAAGCCGCGCATCTTCTCCTGCAGCGCTTCACCGTTGGTTTGCGGATGAAACCAGGAGAGCTGCAAAAAGAAATCGCGTCGGGCGAGCGAGCGCAAAAACACCTTCAGCGAGAGCCGTTCCTCGGCAACCGCAAACGGATCGCCCAGACGCTCGCGCACCGCACGCACGATGCTGCGCGCGGAGATCGTTCCGAACGAAAGATGAGCGCCGAGCTCCGAGGTCCCGTCGTCGGCCGGCAATCTGCCCGCAGTCGCGTAGTGTCCGGCGCGTTCGGAGAGAAAGCGTTCGAAACGGCGGCGCGCACGCACCGGACCCGAGGCCGGCGGTTCGTGCGGCGAACCGAAATCGCTCGGCCTCGGCATGGGCTCGGAGTCGCCGTTGAAGGCGGCAAATCTGAGCAAGAGCGGATGCTCGTACGAGGCGACGCCCAGCGACGCCCAGCGGTCGAGATAGGCGGCGAATGCGCGATAGCCCTGTCCGCGCGCGCCTTGTGCCGAGAGGCTCTCTTCGGGCGGGATCGCCGGCGCATCGTGCACCGCCAGGGCGGAAAGGCCGGCTTCCTCCAGCTCCGATTGCAGACGGCGGTCGCGCTGGATGCCCGCCGCGTCGTAGGACGTCGCCCAGGCAGCGCCCGCCGCGCCGATCTCTCGGGCCAGCGACTTGAGGATCTTCGCGCGCCCGCCGCGGCGCACGATCAGAGTTCTGCCGCGATCCTGCAGTTCGCCGGCGAGCGCCGCGACCGCGCCGCAAAAAAAGGCCGCCCGCAACGGCGAGAGACGCATCCGGCGCTCCAGTGCGTCGTCGATGACGACCACCGGCAGCACTTCACCGCGCGCGGCGGCGGCCGCCAGTCCGGCGTGATCCTCTAGCCGCAGATCGTTCGAAAAACAATAAAGAAACGGCCGCTCCGCCATGGACGGCCGTTTTCGCTAATGCCCGCGCATCACCATGTTGCAGAGCGTTGCGACGAGCTTCTGACTGTTCGCGCGATGCAAGCCCTTGCAATGCGTCGGCTTACCCGCAGCGTCAAAGCTTACCTTGACCGTAATCGTCTGCGCGCCGTTCTCGCGGCCGCTAAAGGCCAACGATTCCACGTGGTGCTCGCGCTTGGGGACCGCCTGGGTGCCGAGTGCGGCGACGACGCGCGCCTCTTGTTCGGCGCTGACGCGGGTCTGCGCGGCGGGCGTCACGCTGTGTACGACCGACGGATGGTTTTGATACCCCTGACGAGCGACGAACACGACCAGCAGCGCGGCTGCTGCCGCCGCGGTCCAGCGCACGAACGGTCCACGGCTTTTCGCGCGTGAGAAAAGGCCGCGCGCTTGAGGCTGCCAGTGCTCTTGTGCGCGGGCCTCGGCGATGACGTTCATTACCCGCTCGATCTCGCGCTCGCCGCCGACCGAGACTAGGCAGCGCCGGCAGACCGACAGGTGTTCTCGGTACGCGTTTCGTTCGGCGTCTCCGGCCTCGCCCAGCGCAATCGCGCCCGCTAAGATTTCTGCTTCTCCGCAGCCGGCTCTAATTCTCATCAATCCCGTTCCTCGTTCATTACGTGCCGCAACGTCTTCATCGCGCGGCAAACCCGTTGGCGAACCGCATCCGCGGTCGTGCCGAGAATCTGCGCCGCTTCGGCGGAGGAGTAACCGGCGTAGCTCGTCATCAATAAGGCTGCGACCTGGTCCGAGGGCAGTCGTGCCAGCGCCGCCTGAAGGTCGATAGAGGCCGCACCCCTTTCATCGATCCGCCAGGAGCTGCCATCGAGGTCGCGATCCAGCGAGAGCACGTGCAGTATCTTTCGCCGGCGCATGAACGAGATCGCCGCATTAGTCGCCGCGCGGTAGAGCCAGCCGACGCGCAGCTCGCGGCTCGGGTCCGCGCAGAGCATCCGATAGGCAGAGAGAAAGACGTCTTGCGAGAGGTCCAGCGCAGTCTCCGCGTCCCCGACCATGCGGCGAAGATACCGCGCCAGCTTCGTCTGATGCTCGATGACGAGCGCTTCGACTCGGCCCTGCGCGATCGCCGTCGGGCCTACCGCGATGTAATCTTCCAAACCGCTTCTCATCCCCGTGCTCACGAGGCCTCCTGTACTTGAGAGCAACGGCTGGCCGCCGGCCTTTGTGACGACACGCTTGGGGAGCCCGACGGGCTCCTAGCCTCCGATCTCCGAAAAGGCCCGCATCCGTGAGGACGTCTCTCCGAGGCGCAGATGGTGCCGCGCCGGCTTGATCAGCATCGCCGAGCGCATCAGGGCGGCCAGTTCCTGCGCGCTCGCGCCGGAGCGCAGCGGGGTTCGGAGGTCGAGCGCGTGATCGCCGAAGAGGCAGAGCCGCAGACGGCCGTCGGCGGTCAGGCGGACGCGATTGCAGCGGTCGCAGTAGTCGTGCGAGAGCGGGCTTATCACCCCGACCGCACCGGGCGCGCCCGGGAAGGCGAAATAGCGCGCGGGGCCATTGCCCGCCGGTCCAACGTGCGGCACCAGCTCCTCGATTTCCGAGACTCGTTCGAGCACTTCGGCCGAGGAAACGTAGGTGTCGCGCTGCAGCGCGACGTTCTCGTGCACCGGCATCACCTCGATGAAGCGGACGAAGACCGGCCGGTCGCGGGTCAGCTTCGCGAACTCCGTAATTTCGTCGTCGTTGCTCCCGCGCATCACTACGCAGTTGATCTTCACCGGCATCAAGCCGGCCGCGATTGCCGCGTCGAGGCCGCCGAGCACGAGTTCCAGCCCGGGACGGCGCGCAATCGTCTCAAAGCGCTCCGGGCGCAGCGTGTCGAGCGAGAGATTGATGCGGCGCAGTCCCGCGGCCGCAAGCTCGGCGATCTGTTCCTTTAGCAGTAGTCCGTTGGTCGAAAGCGAGATGTCGTCGATCCCCGGTGTCGCAGCAATCGCCGCCACCAGACGGCTGAGATCGCGCCGCACGAGCGGTTCCCCGCCCGTGAGACGAATGCTGCGCACTCCGACGGAGGCCGCCGCCGTAACGATCTGCGCGATCTCTTCGTAGCTCAGGATCTCGTCACGGCGCAGCCACGGGAGACCCGATTCCGGCATGCAGTAGACGCAGCGTAAATTGCACTTGTCGGTAACCGAGACCCTGAGATAGGTTATCGGCCGGCTAAAGCCATCGACCAGCGTGCTCGTCATTGGCTCGAAAACAGATCGTCGGAAAGCGTTGGGTTGATCTTGTAGTCGTCGATCGTCGAGCTGATGTCGGCGTCGTAGCCGGGCTCGGTCACGTGACCGCTCTGCGATCCGATAACGAGGTTGCCGGCCTGCGTTGTGTAGTGATTGTTCATCTCCGCGTAGCCGCCGTTGGCGTAGTTCCAGCGCATCGTCGTTACCGTCGCCGTGCGGTCCTCGACGGTCGCGTCGATGTGGTCGACGTTGCCGTGCTTGCGCGGCACGAGCCGGAAGAGCGTCGCCGTCCCGTTATCCGAAACGGTCGTAACGGAATAGACGTCCGGCCATCGCGCCGGCGGTTCGATGTGCGCGTAGAGGTTGTCGAACTGCTTGGCGACCAGCGGCACGCCGCCCGTGAAGACGACCTTGTTTTTGTCGGGCTGCTTGTAATAGTACGTGCCGACGAGATCGGCGGATAAGAAGGGGAACGATTTCATCGCGACGTGCGCGTGCATCGTCGCGCTGAACGAACGCAAGTGCGGATTCAGCGCGGCCATGCGGTCGAGCAGACCGGAATCCGCAGCCCCGCGGGCCGTCGTGACGGTGACGGCGAGCAGCAGCGGGAGGACGGTCAGTCGATTGATCATGTCGTAGCTTTCTTCGAGCGTTCGGGCGGCTGGAAGGGGCGCAGTGCAGTCGCGATCTCCGCGCGAACCTCTCCTTCTCTTTCCACATCGAGCCGCCGCTGTAATGCCGAGATCGCTCTCGGCGACCCAATTCTTCCCAAAGCCCAGGCGGCATGACCCCTCACCATCGGATTTGCGTCCTCGGAAAGGCTCTCGATCAACGGCCCAACCGTCGAGCGGTCGAGTGCGTTGCCGAGCGCGACGGCGGCGTTGCGCCGAAGCACGGCGCCTCCTCGCCAGCCCATCGCCGTCGGGCGGTACTGTTTCTTGAACGCCGAGCCCCGCAACGCGAGGAGCTCGACGAGAGCAGGCTGCGCGGCTTCGGGGCCGCGCGGCTGCCACTGGGCGCCGGCCGTGATCCCGGCCTCGCGCGTCGGCGGGCAGACCGTCTGGCAGATATCGCAGCCCCAAACCCAATCGCCGATCAACGCCCGCATCGCCTCCGGGATCGAGTCCGTGCGCTGCGTGAGATCGGAGATGCATCGGTTCGCGTCGATCGTGTAATCGCCGCGCAGCGCTTGCGTCGGACACCCGTCGATGCAGCGCCGGCACGAACCGCAGTGCTTGCGCAGCGGCTCATCGGGCGGAAGTTCGAGCGTTGTTACGACCTCGCCGAGAAAGACGAACGAACCAAGCGTCGGGACGATGAGGTTTGTGTGCTTGCCGACCCATCCGAGCCCCGCCCGCGCCGCCAGTGCCCGTTCGGCGAGCGGCTTGGTGTCGCACGCGATTGCGGTCACCGGCTCTCCGGCGGCTGCGTCGATCTGCGTCGCAACCTCCGAGAGCAAGGCGCGCAGACGCCGGTGGTAATCACCCGACCACGCGTAGTTCGAAACGCGCCCGCGCAACGGGCCGCGGCTGCGCGCGCCCGGCATCGCGTACGGCAACGCAATGCAGATAACGCTCCGGGCTCCGCGGCAGAGCTCGCCCGGATCGGTCGCGCGGCGCGCGTACCGGGCGTCGTAGCGCCAGCAGAGGAAATCTCCCCGTTCGAACGCCGCCTGCATGCGGCGGCGCGACTCCTCGTCGGCACGCGCGCTCGTCACGCGAACCGCGCCCGCGCCCAAGGCAAGCGCGCTGCGCACGGCGAGCTCCTTGATCTTTTCGTTCACAGCGTCGCCAGCGGGCCCGGGCGCCCGCGCGCAAACGCGCGATCGATCGCCGCGAAATCCTCGGCGTCGAGCGTCATCGAGCCCCCGTTCGCATTTTCCCGGACATGCATGGGGCTCGCCGACTTCGGAATTGCAAAGACGTTGGACTCTCGCGTCAAGAAGGCGAGCGCGACTTGGCGCGGCGTCGCACCGTGCTTCTTCGCGACGGCCGTCAACACTTCACGTTGCGAGGCTTCTCGCAGAAATGCTCCGCGCCCGAACGGCGTGTACGCGACGATCGCGATGTCGTGCCGGCGCGCCGTTTCGGCCAGGCGGTGCTCGATCCCGCGTTCGTTGAGATGGTAGAGCACTTGATTGCACGCTAGCGGTACCTTGCGCAGGTAGGAGGCCGCTGCAAGCATTTCGTCGGTGTCGAAGTTGCTGATGCCCACGAAGCGCACCGTGCCTTGCTCGACGAGGTCCTCGAGCGCACGCATCGTCTCCTCGAGCGGATGCGAACCGGGCCAGTGAAGCAGATAGAGATCGAGATAGTCGCAACGCAGCCGTGCGATGCTGCGCCGCGCCGCTTTGAGGGTTCCTTCGTACGTGGCGTTCTCCGGCAAGACTTTGCTCGCGATGAATAGACCCTCGCGTGCGAGGCCGCCGATAGCTTCGCCGAGCAGCTCCTCCACCGCGCCCGCGCCGTACATCTCGGCGGTGTCGAGGTGCGTCATCCCCAGCGAGATACCGTGCCGCAGCGCGCGCTCCGCTTCCTTGCGGCCGGCACCGCTCTGCGGCATGTTCCAGGTGCCTTGGCCGATCGCCGGAAGCTCGACGCCGGTCGCGCCGAACGATTTGTGCTTCATCGCTAAAAGAACTCGAAGTCTTCCTGCCGCGCGGCATATGCAAGCAGCCCTCCGCGCAGGTGAGCCAAACGTCCGAAGCCGGCCTCGCGCAAGCGGCGCAGCGCCCACCGCGATTTCACTCCAACCCGGCAGGCAACGACGTAGCGCACGGCGGTATCGAGCTCGGACATGCGCGCCTCCAGCTGAGATGCGGGAATGGAGACGGCGCCCTCGATCGTACCCAGAACCGCTTCGTGCGGCTCGCGCACGTCGAGCAGCGTGGCCTCGCGCAGAGCCTCGCCCAGCACGCCGGCGTCGACCTCGGCGATCGTGCGGTCGAACCCAACTTCGAGCGGAGGAGCCGCGATGTCGAAGATCCGCGCAGCGGTTCCGCAGAGCGCGCACGCAGGATCGCGTTCGAAGCGCAGCTCGCGTACCCGTGCCCGCAGCGTATCGACCAGCAGAATGCGCCCGGCGAGGGGCTCGCCGATCTCGAGCAAGACCTTGAGCGCCTCCGCGGCCTGCCACGAGCCCATCACGCCGGCGAGCGCGCCGAGCACGCCGCCTTCGGCACAGGTCGGCGTCACCTCGGCGGGGGGCGCCTCCGGAAAGAGGCAACGATAACACGGCCCGTCGCCGGCGCACAGGACGCTAAGCTGACCATCGAAGCGAAAGATCGAGGCGTAGACGTCGATCTTCTTCTCGAAGAAACATGCGTCGTTGATCAGGTAGCGGATCGCAAAGCGGTCGGTGCAGTCGAGAACGACGTCGTAACAGCGGACGATCTCGCGCGCGTTTTGCTCGTCGAGCGCAAACGGCAACGGTTCGATTGCAATCGCCGGGTTGAGCCCGTGCAGGCGCCGTGCCGCGACGGCCGCTTTCTTCTGGCCAAGATCCGCCATCGAAAAAATCGTCTGCCGCTGAAGGTTCGTCTCGTCGACGGAGTCGTCGTCGATCACGCCGATCGTTCCAACTCCGGCAGCGGCCAGATACTGCAGCGCTGGCGAACCGAGGCCGCCGGCGCCCACGACGAGCGCACGCGAGGCGCGCAGCCGTTCCTGCCCCTGCAGGCCGACCTCGGGAATGAGCAGGTGGCGGCTATAGCGCCGCAGCTCGCTCGAATTCACGGCGCGCGATGACGAGCGTCGAGCCACTGCAGTACGGCGGCGCGCGAATGCTCGGCCGCGTAGGTATGATCGCTCTCGATCGTCTCCAAGGTCTTGGGCTCGGGCGCGCGATCGAAGAGATCGCGAACGCTGCGCGGGCTTACCATCGCGTCGCGGCTCGCGGCGATGTAGAGCGCGGGCCGCTGCGCGAGACGCGGGAGCAGCTCGTCATAGCGGCCTTCGACCCCGGCGACGAGCTCGGGAAGCGTTACGCCGGCGACGTATGAGGAGCGGAAATCCGTCACGCCGACTTTGCGCAGCGTCTCGAGGGAGGTCGGGCGGCCGTACCCGGTCGCGATGGCGATCGTTCCCGTGATTTGCGGATCGAGGGCCGCCGTGAAGAGCGCGGTCATTCCGCCCATGCTATGCCCCATCGTATAGACTGGGCTGGGCGAACGTTCGCGCGCAAACCCGACGACGCCGCGCATTGCGTCGATGCAATCGTCGACGCCGCGCAGCTCGCCGCCGCTCGTGCCAAGCTTGTGGCCCGGAAAATCCAGGCTGTAAACGCCGAAGCCGTGGCTTGCTAGAAACGAACAAAGAAAATCGAGGTTCTGTTTGCTCGAGGAATAGCCGTGCCCGGCGACGAGCGTCACCCCGCGCGACCGCCGGGGTTCGTAATACAGCAACGCCACGGGATTGTGCCGCGCCTCGATGCGAACGAGCTCGACCTTACTCATTGCTCTTCCAGCGAGCGTCCCCGCCGGCGTAGCGCTCCTTCTTCCAAATCGGTGCGCGCCGTTTGACTTCGTCGATCGCGTAGCGGCACGCGTCGAAGGCCGCGGAGCGATGCTCCGCAGCGGCGGCAACGGCAACGGCCACCGCTCCGACCTCGAGTTCTCCGACGGCGTGAACGATGGCGAGCCGAACCTCACCGAAGCGCTCGCGCGCTTCACCCGCGATCGTCTCGAACTCGCGCACCGCCGGCGCTTCGTACGCCTCATACGAGAGACCAACGACGGTGCGGCCGTCGTCGCTGCGACTGCGTACGACGCCCAAGAACGTAACGATGCCGCCCTGCGCGGCGCTCGCGAGAGCCTCGAGACAGCGCGGATCGACCGGCCCGCGGACGATCGAAAAGAGTTCCCTATCCACCGCCCACCGGCGGCAGGAGTGCGAGCTCGTCGCCCTCGAGCAGCGACTCCTCATGCGAAACGATCCGTCCGTTGCGGGCGATCCGCACCGAGGTGCGATGCGCGCAAAGCGCTGGAAATAACGTCTCCAATGCACTCCAAGCTTCGCCAACGCGCGCGCCCTGCGGCAGAGCGAGGCTGCGCGGCGAGCCTTCGAGGATCTCGCGCACGTTTGCGAAGGCGACCACGCGAACGTTCATGGGCTCCCTCTTTCGACGGGTATAGGCTCGACTCGTACCGTATTCGTAAAACGACGATTCTTCCGATGGACAGA
The DNA here is from genome assembly GCA_036489315.1 of Candidatus Cybelea sp. NCBI lineage: Bacteria > Bacillati > Vulcanimicrobiota > Vulcanimicrobiia > Vulcanimicrobiales > Vulcanimicrobiaceae > Candidatus Cybelea > Candidatus Cybelea sp. The sequence goes on along the minus strand of DASXFZ010000060.1, from coordinate 90,690 downwards.
CTCCTGCTCGCGACAATGGTCGCAGTCGCACTCCCGGCCGCCGTCGCGGCCGCACCCGCCTGCACGAGCGAAACGCTCCTCGTCGGTCGCACGCCGGTCTCCGTCTCCTACTGCGTCGCCGGCCCTGCGCGCGCCACCGCAAGCCACGAGATCATCGTCCCCGTCACGGCAACCTTCTCGGCACCGGGGGGAACCCTGCGACGCGCTTCCGAGCTCCACTTTCTGGCCGAAGAGTCGACCTCACGGGTTCTGGAGAGCCTCGATCTGACGAAGCTGGGACTGACCGGAACGCTTCACCTGACGCTCGCCTATATCCAGGGAGCGGTTCGCGTCGAGGGGGCGCTGCTCACGCCCGGGGCAATTACGATCAAGTGAGTGCAACCCAACGGCCGGGCTGGGCGCTCTAAGGTCTGGTATGCGACGACGCTATATCGCCTTTAGCAGCTCCAAGATCCCTGACGGCTGTCGATAGAGGAGACCGCTCACCCATATGCCTTGTACGGCAACCATCCCCAACCTCACGCCCCGCGAGCAAGCGCACTACCTCTACGAAGCGATCCCGCCCGGCCTCTTTAGGGTTCAAGACGAAAACGACCGGATCGCATGGCGCGTCAGCCCAGAACCGTTTGCACTATCGAAAGACCAAGTCGCAACGATCGAGTCCTTAGGGGTCGATCTTCTTCGCTTCTACCGCGGGCTCAACAACCTGTATAACCGCAGCGCGCGCGGAACTGCCCCGAGTTTCATCGCCGAATACCTCGACCGCGGCAAGCCCGAACAAGTCGTCAAGCTCGCGCGCCAAAATCGCTTCAAACAAGAGCTTCCCGGCGTCATTCGCCCGGATCTGATCGTCACCGCCGATGGATTCAAGGCGACCGAACTCGACAGCATTCCTGGCGGCATGGGCTTCCTCGGCGGGATGACCGAAGCGTATTGTCAACTCGGGTTCGAGAGCGTCGGGGGGGACGACGGAATTCCAAAGGGCTTTGCGGCGATGCTCCGCTATACAACCGGCGTCGAAAAGCCGACCGTGGCAATCGTCGTCTCCGAGGAATCCGCGGATTACCGCAACGAGATGGCATGGCTCGCCGACGCGCTGCGCCGCTTAGATCTCGCCGACGCGTGGCTGCGCAAGCCCCAAGAGGTCACCTTTACCGAAGAAGGCCTCTTCATCGCCTTCGAAGACGGCCGCGAATCGCGGCTCGACGCGATCTATCGCAACTTCGAGCTCTTCGATCTCTTCAACGTCAGCAAACAAGAGCTGATGCTCTACGCCGCACGTCACAATCGCGTCAAGATGACCCCACCGCCAAAAGCGACCCTCGAAGAGAAGCTGGCCTTCGCGCTGCTTCACCATTACGCGCTTGCACCGCTCTGGCGCGGCGAACTCGGCAACGACGTCTTCGAACGGCTCCTCGAACTCTTCCCGAAAACCTGGGTCATCGATCCGCGGCCGATTCCGCCCCAGGGCGCGATCGCCGGCCTGCAAGTCGCCGGTGCGCCGGTCTCCGAATTTCGCGCGTTGACCGCCCTGCCCAAAAGCGAACGCGCCTACGTCGTCAAGCCCTCGGGGTTCTCGCCGCTGGCCTGGGGCTCGCGCGGTGTAAAAATCGGCGACGATCTAACGCGTGAGGAGTGGACCGAGGCGCTCGACAACGCGCTGGGGTCGTTCGACCGCACGCCCCACATTCTCCAGCGGTTCCACAAAGGCAAGCGCATCCGTCAGAGCTACTTCGATCGCGACGTCGACGACATCCGCAACTACGACGGGCGCGTGCGGCTCTGTCCGTACTACTTCGTTACGGGCGAGGAGAGCGTGCAGCTGGGCGGTATTTTGGCGACGATTGCTCCCGCCGACAAGCGCCTCATCCACGGAATGACCGACGCGGTGATGACGTCGTCGATCCTTCGCGAGCCCGCGCCCTAGGCAACGAACCCGCAGCGTGGGCGCGATCGTTCTCTGCCGGCACGCAGTGACCGCCGGCAATGCCGCGGGGCAGTTTCTCTCGCGGACCGACCTCCATTTAAGCGACGGAGGAGAGGCGCAGTGCCGCGCGCTGCAGCCCTTGCTGACGAAGTTCGACTTCGAGCATTGTCTGGTCAGCCCGATGCGCCGCTGCGTTCGGACGCGAGAGCTCGTCGCACCCGACGTTCCGTTCGAGACGCTCGAGGCGTTGCGCGAGGTCGATTTCGGCAGCTGGGAGGGCATGACGCTGCAGTGGGTGCAGGCCAACGACGCGCGGCGGCTCTCGCATCGCCAGCGCGATCCCGTGAATTTTCGTCCGCCGGCGGGCGAGAGTTTTGCCGATGTTGCAGAGCGGCTTTCGCCGGTCGTGACGCGTTTGCGAGGTGCGAGGTGTTCGCTCGTCATCGCGCACCGCGGCACGCTCGGCGTCCTAGAGCGTCTGTTGCGCGGCGTGCCCCTGCACTCGCAGGAAGTCCGGCCGTTGGAGCCGGCCGAGTTTCGTGCGCTGGTCGTCTAGGAACCGCTAACGAACGCGGGTGAGCACCGCGTTTTGCGACGGGACCGAGATCTGATCGGGGACGAGCGTCGCCGGATCGTACCAAATCGAGACCGCGATCGGCGAGGCGATCGAAAGCAGCACGTCGGCCGCTGAAACGCCGGCGGGATGCGCCTGCGATGCTGCCGATCCGGTCGTCAGAACCTGTGCCTGCGCGCTCGTGGGCGTGATCCAGGTAACCGCGGGGTCTTTCCACGACGCCAGCTGCGCGGGGAGCGCGAAGAGCCCGGCGAGCAGGCCCGGCTCGATAACGACGAAATGCCGCGTGCCCGCAGCGAGCGAGACTTGCTGCGCCTGGCTCGTCACAAGGCCCACCACCGTCGCCGAAGTCGGCGATAGCGAGACGCTGACGTTCGGACTTTGATTGGGCGTGCGATAGTGGCCGTCGTAACGCGTTGGGGAGAGATCCGCCGAGAGCATCAGCGCGGCTTGCGCCGCCAGCTGCATTCCCATCAAGGAAGCCGCGGAGGTTTCGTCGATCTCCGGGCCGGCTTGGGCGCTTTTCACATTTACCGACCACTTTCCCACCGGTTGGCCGTTGAGCGAAGCCGCGTACGAATAGGTTCCCGCGGGCGGGAACGCGGGAGCGGCGGAGGCGACCGCCGCCAACAGCAGGCTTGCCAACATCACTGCGAGACTTCCACGTTTGCGCGCCCAAGCCGCGCGACCGCGTTCACCATGTCATCGATCTCCTCTGCCGTCGTGTATCCGTGCGGCGATACTCGAATACCGCCGGTTCGGTACGTCGTGAGGATACCTTCCCTCTCGAGCGCCTGACCGAGCGCGATGCTATCGCTTCGGGGAATCGCGAAGGTGACGATGCCGGAGGAGCAATGTTCGCCTCGCTCCGTAGAGAAGGTAGCGCCAAGCTCTCGAAGACCATCGCAGAGTCGATCGGTGAGCATCAACACGTGCGCCGCGATCCGTTCCGGACCGCTTGCGTTGAACAGGTCGACCGCGCAGGCAAGCGACAACGTGCCCAGCAAGTTCGGCGTACCGCCTTCGAAGCGCAAGGCTTCGCGCGCGAACGGCTGCTCGTAATTGTGGAAATCCCACATGTCCTCGACGGAGCGCCACCCCGGCATCGCGACCTCGAGATCCTGCGCGATGCGCGGGCCGGCGTAGAGAAACGCCGCGCCGTGCAATCCGAGCATCCATTTTGCGGCGCCGCAATAGAGCGCGTCGACATCTAAAGAACGCACGTCGATGGGCAGCGCACCGAGACCCTGCATCGCGTCGACGCACAGCATTGCCCCCATCTCGTGCGCGACTGCCGCCAGGCCGGCCAGATCGTGCCGGTAACCGTCGAAGTAGGCGACCCACGAACACGTGACGACCCGCGTACGCGGGCCGATCTCGCGCCGCAATCGCTCCGGCGTCAAGCGTCCCTGCGCCGCCGGCAGCAGCCGCACTTCGACCCCGCGGCGGCGCAACGCCAGCCACGCGATGACGTTGGCGGGAAACTCGTTATCGCAGAGCAGCACCTCGTCGCCCGGTTTCCAGCCGATGCCCAGCGCAATCGTCGCCGCGCCCGCGCTGGTATTGGGAACCGTTGCGATCTCGGCGCCCGACGCGCCGATGAAGCGCCCGATCTTTTCCCGATACTCGACCATCTTGAGGTCGTAGGGAAAGGTTCCCAAGACGCCCGCGGCGGCGTGGGCGCGCGCAAACTCCTCGATCGCTGCAACCGTCGACGCCGGCAGCACGCCGGCCGCCGCGTGATTGAGATAGAGATACCGCTGCGTTACCGCGAACTCGCTTCGTGGAAGCGGAGTCGTCACTCGGCGCCGATCATGTCCTTTGTGTGCCAGGCGATGTTGCCGGCACGGTCGCCCACGCGTTCGAGCGATGCGAGCACGAAGAGATAGCGCGTTCCCGGACGGATGATCTCTGGGTCGGCGCGCATCTCGGATTGCAGCAGCTTGATGCTGCGCTTATACAGTTTGTCGACCTCGTCGTCGCGATCGATCACCGCGCTTGCGAGATCGGCGGCGCGCTCGGTATAGGCGCGCATCGCGTCGAGCAGCATGCCGTGAGCCACGCTGGCAATTCGGTCGATCTCGACTTTCTGCGGACGCATCGGCTGATCGGAGAGTTTGATCGCGTTCTTTGAAATATCCACCGCGTAGTCGCCGATCCGTTCGAGGTCGGTTGCGATCTCGAGCATCGCCGCGATTTCGCGAAGTTCGCCGGCAACGGGCTGCTGTCGCCAGATCAGCTCGATGCAGTGCCCTTCGATGCGTCGCCGCAGATCGTCGACGACGTCGTCGCCGGCCACGACCCGAGCGCCGGCAGACGCGTCACGATTATCCAGCGCGTCGACCGCTACGCGAATCGCATCGCCTACGAGCGCGCCGAGCCGCACGACGTCCAGCCTCGTCGATTCCAGTGCTTCGTGATACGCCGTCCGGACCGCCACCGTCACCTCCTGCAAATGTGCTTCTAGTATAAGTCGAAGGGGCTGTTCCCCGCAATGCGACGAGGGAACCTGCATCCTTTATGAAACCATAAGGCTCTCAGATGGCATTTGAAGATATTCTGGTGACGGTCGAGGAGCCGATTGGTTTCATTACCCTTAACCGGCCGGGCGTTCTGAATGCGTTGCGCACGCAGCTCCTGGACGAAGTCTCGGCGGCTCTGGATGACTTGGAGCGCGACGAGCAAGTGGCGGCGATCGTCGTCACGGGCAGCGGCGAAAAGGCCTTCGCCGCGGGCGCCGATATCGGCGAGCTCAACGCGCTGGCCAGCGCTGGGGCGGGCACGCAACAAGCCCGCAGCGGGCAACGCTTGACGCGCAAAATCGAACGCCTACGAAAACCCGTCATCATGGCGGTCAACGGTTTTGCGCTCGGCGGCGGCTGCGAGCTCGCGATGGCCGGCGATATACGCATCGCGAGTGAAAAAGCCAAATTCGGCCAGCCCGAGGTCAACCTTGGCCTGATTCCCGGTTACGGCGGAACGCAGCGGTTAACGCGCCTCGCGGGTAAAGGCATCGCGACGCATCTCTGCCTCACAGGCGAGATCATCGACGCCGACGAGGCGTTGCGGATCGGACTCGTAACACGTGTCGTTCCGGCCGCGGAATTGATGAACGAGACAAGGCGCATCGCGACGCTGATCGCCGCGAAGGCGCCGCTCGCGATCGCGGCGTGCAAACGCGCGATCAACAACGGTGCGCACCTGTCGCTCGACGACGCGCTCGAACTCGAAGCGCTCGAGTTCGGATCGCTCGTCGACACCGAAGATATCAAAGAAGGCACGGCCGCCTTTCTCGAAAAGCGCAAGCCCGTCTGGAAGGGCCGCTAAGGCCCCACCTGCTTTACGGCGTTATCCATCGCGAGTCCGATCGCCGGATTGAGGCCCTCCCACTTAGCGCGCACGTAACCGCGGCCGTCAACGACGACGATCGTCGGAAAGCCTTCCACCGAAAAGAGCGCCCGCGCGTTGCTTTGCGGATCCAACGCGACGTCGCGTAAGCGGTAGCGCCGGGCAAAATCGGCGGCCGTCGCGCGTCCTTCGCCTACGTCGACGGGCACGACCATCACTCCCCGATGGGCGGAGGCCCAACCCCTAACCAGCGGCAGCTCGAGTTTGCACGGCTCGCACCAGCTCGCGTAAAAATCGAGAAAAACGAGGTGTCCGCGCTGCTGCGCCAGGCGGAACGCACCGCCGTCGAGCCGATCGTAGACGGCGGCCGGCGCTCGATGCGCTCTCGGCGCTTCGAGAAAGCGCGGGGCGATGAGGATCTTCCAGATCGCAAAGCCGATCGCCAGCAGTGCCAGAACGTCCCAGAGGCGCCCGTAGGTAAAGAGCTTGCGCGCCGAATCGCTAATCCACACGAAGAAGCGCTGCGATCCCTTGCCCGCCTCCAATGCAAGCGGAGGCGATGCCGTACCCACCGCCGCGCGCTTTGAGTTCGTGCAGCGTCGTAAGCGCCAGGCGCGCGCCGGAAGCGCCCAAGGGATGGCCGAGCGCAATTGCGCCGCCGTGCGGATTGAGGCGCGAGTCCCCCGCTCCGTCCGCCTTCTCGCCCATCTCGCGCAGACACGCAAGCACTTGCGGCGCGAATGCCTCATTGATCTCCATGACCGCGATTTCGTCTTTGCCGACACCGGCTCGCTCGAGCGCTTTCGGAATCGCAAACGCCGGTCCGATTCCCATGATCGACGGCTCGACGCCCACGACGCCGGCCGAAATGAGCCGGCCCATCCATTGCAAACCGTCTTCGCGCGCCTGCTTCACCGTCGTCAGGACGACGGCGGACGCGCCGTCGGTGATTCCGCTCGCATTGCCGGGCGTAACGACTCCGTCTTTTGCGAAGCGCGCCGGCAGTTTGCCGAGCTTCTCCATATTGAGTCCCGCGCGCGGACCCTCGTCCTTCTCAACGCGTATCGTCGTGCCTTTGGGACCTGGAATCTCGACGGCGACGATCTCTTGCGCGAAATAGCCGCTGCTTTGCGCCGCTAGCGCGCGCTCTTGACTCACGAGCGCGAACTCGTCGCACTCGGCGCGCGACACGCCGTATTTCTTTGCAAGGTTCTCGGCCGTAATCGCCATCGGCGTATTGCCGTACGAATCGGTGAGCGCGGTCCAGAGGGAGTCCTCGAACGCGACTTGCTGTCCGAGGTGAAAACCCTTGCGCGCGCCGCGCACGACATGCGGCGCCTGACTCATGTTCTCACTTCCGCCCGCGAGCGCGTAGGTTGCGGTCCCCAGCGCCAGCGACTGCGCGGCGGAGAGAATTGCCTGCAGGCCCGAGCCGCAGAGCCGGTTGACGACCAGCGCCGGAACCCCGATCGGCAGCCCGGCGCGCAGGCCGGCGTGGCGGGCGAGGTAGATGGCATCGGGGCTGCTTTGAATGACGTTGCCGAAAACGACCTCGTCGATCTTCTCCTTGCGCACCCCGCTTCGCGCGATCCCCCCCTCCGCGGCCGCCACGGCCAGATCGGTGGCAGTAAGGGTGGAGAGCTCGCCCCCGAGATTGCCGAACGGCGTGCGGGCGCCGGCGAGAATTACAACGTCGTTATCACGGATGGAATTATTCATATCGCGCACGTCTATTCAGCGGCCCCCGCCGAGCGTCCCGGCAGGCGCCGTCGCGAAGCGTCACTAAACCCGCCCCGTATGCCCATCAACCGACCAGCCGCGATCGCGCTCGATGCCCGGTCGCTGCCGCCTGCGACAAAAACGGAGCAGATCCTCGAACAGTTCGACAAGCTGCAGATCGGCAGCGCTCTGGAGATTACCGAGGAAGCCTACCCTCGGGCGCTGCGCAACGAGATGGCCCAGCTTCGGCCGGGCCGTTTTTCGTGGGACGCTCGCAATCTGGGCGGCAACCGCTGGACCGTGCGCCTCGAACGCATAGACGAGAACGCGGACAACGACACCTTCCTCACCTACGTGCCGGCGTTTACGTCGGCCAAAGCCGCGACGCTCAAGGAGCTGGCGAACCAGGTGAGCGAGCGTACCTATCGCGCCGGTGAGACGATCTTCGACGAAGGCGAGGTCTGGCCGTACCTGGGCATCGTCAAGAGCGGTAAGGTGATCTACACGCTGCTCTCTCCCGACGGCAAGACGCATACGATCGGCGAGCGGCTGACGCACGACACGCTCAACGAGAGCGGCACGTTCGACGGCGGCGGCGCGACGACGCGCGCCGAGGCGCTCACCGATGCGACGATCGTCACGCTGCCGAGCGAAGCGCTGATCCATGCAGCCCGCAACGACGCCGAGCTCGCACTCGGCTTTCTGATCGCCTCCTCGCAAGCGCGCCGCCGGTCGATCGACACGATCGCAGATCTCGCGTTCGCGCACGTGCTGCAGCGCGTAGCGAAGTTCTTGCTCGGTTACGCGCGGACGTCGGTCGGAATGGCTCCCGGCTTACCCGGGGTCGAAAACCTCTCGCAGGCACAGATCGCCGCCGCCGCCGGCACCGTGCGCGATATGGCGGCGCGTGCTCTGCTGCGGCTCAAGAATGCGAGCGCGCTCGAACTCGATCGCGGCCGCGTCCGTGCGATCGACCGGGCGCTGTTGGAGGCGTTCGCCGACAACGTCCAAGCCCCACCAGTGTAAGGAAAGCCCTGGGTTCGTCCATTTCTTTGTCGCCGGGGGCCTCGATTACCTGATTGTAAACTTCGGCCCCCGGCTTTGCGATCTGAACGAACCCAGGGCTTCCTTTTAGATGAGTTCGGCAGCTTCCGCAGCCGCGTCTTGGCGGTTAGATTCGGTAGACGTCGGCGGTGACGTTGGGGTCGACTAAGGCGGGGTGCACGCGCGGGCCGCTGCACATAATCTGATCGTGACCGATCGCGATCTTCATGTGCGCGGTTTCGCCGCCCATCACGTCGTCAACGGCGCAGCCCTGGACCTTGCCCGGGAATCGCGCCATGATGACATACCGTCCCGGCTCCAGCGTGATATCGCTGAAAAAGCCGCGACCGTTCGTCTTGAGCTGCATGATGTGGTTCGGGCCGCCTTCACGATAGGGGCTGCGATAGTAATACAGCTGCGCGTTGGCGACCGGCTGCCCCGATTTTGCATCGACGACCGTACCGGAGATGCCGCCGAGTTCGTCGGCGAACGCCAGCGTCCAGAGCGAACCTCCGAGCGCGAGCATGACTGCTAAGTACTTCATGCTCTCCTCTTGCCCGCTTCTGGGGTTTTTTAGACCGATTCTAGAGCAGCGGTCTCGTCGCTTGCCGTCTGCATGTCGAAGGCGGCACGCTTGCTCTTGGCCGCCGCATCGGCGAGCGGCTGGTCGGCCACTGCACTCGCGCGCTGGCCCTCGAGCACGTCGCGCCCTTTGCGAACTGCGCTCAGCGCACCGGAGAGACGGGCCTCCATTTCGGCCAAGACGCCGCCCGCGTAGTGGTCGGCGCCTTCGCGTACCTTGCGGGCGTTCTCTTGAGCGCCGTTGAGCACGGCTTCGGCCGCCTCGCGCGCCCGCCGTACGATCTCGTTATCGTCGAGCAGCTCCTCGTGCTTCGACGCGGCCTCGTTGACGATCGCCTGCGCCTTCTCTTGCGCCGCTCGCATCATTCGCTCGTGATCCTTGGCGATCACTTTGGCACGCCCGACTTCCTCCGGAAGCGAGGCTCTGATTTTTTCCAGCAGTTCGAGCAGGCGCTCCTCCGAAAGAACGCGATAACCGGCCGGCAGCCACGTTCCTTCGTGGACGTAGGCCTCGAGTTTGTCAAGCACGCGATAAACCGACATTACTACCTCCGTTGTGACGTGCGCTTCGCCGTCATGACCGCGAGCACCGGCTTAGGAACCAACGCGGCGACGTCGCCGCCCAGAAAGAAGACCTCTTTGACTAGGCTCGAGCTGACGAACGAATACTTTTGATCGGACATCAGGAAAAGCGTGTCGACGTCGGAGAGCGAGCGGTTCATCATCGCAGCCGACATCTCGCTCTCGAAGTCGGAGACGACACGCAGGCCCTTTACGATCACATCGGCTCGCTCGGATTTGACATAGTCGGCTAAGAGACCGCGAAAATGCTCGACCCGCACGCTGAGAAACGGCGCGCAGCTCTCTTTGAGCATTTCCTCGCGCTCTTCCAGCGAAAACATTGGCGCTCGTTTTTGCGGGTTGACGACGACCGCAACGATCAACTCGCCGAAGCATCGCGCGGCGCGTTCGATGACGTCGAGATGCCCGTTTGTCAGCGGATCGAACGAGCCTGGATAGATGGCCCGCGTCACCCGCTCGAGCTTGCCGTTACTCAATTTTCCGGCGAAAGGAAGGCGAGCCCGACATCGCCGTAGACTTCTTCGCGAACCGAGCGATACCCGGGTATCTGCGGCAAGATCCGCTTGGCCGGATGTTCGTAGACGACCAACGCATCGGGAGCCAGCAATTTGCGCTCGAGCATCAGGCGAAAGAGCTGCAGCGGCAGCGGGTCCGCGTATGGCGGATCGAGATAGACGATGTCAAAGGGCCCTTCCAGGCGATAGAGCGCGCGCTCCGCCGGCGCGGGGAATACCGTCACGACACCGTCGACTCCCAGATCCTTAGCGGCCCCTTCGATCGCCTGCGCGATCTCTCGCTGCGCTTCGACGGAGACGACCCGCGCGGCGCCGCGTGAGGCCGCCTCGAATCCGATCGCGCCGGTGCCCGCGAAGAGATCGAGCACGCGCGCTCCGTCGAGACGATTCATCAAAATGGAGAAGAGCGACTCTTTGACACGCCCCGGAGTCGGCCGGACCTGCGTACCTTTGGGAGAGCGCAGCTTTCGGCTTCCGAGCGATCCGCCCGTAATTTTCGGCACGCTAAAAACTCTGCGGACCCAGCGGTGTCAGCGCGGGGCGAAGCCAGCCGTCGTCGCCGAGCCATTCGTAGCGAATCGTCGAATACGGAACGGTACCATAAGAGAGCAGTCGATCGTGAAAGGCCTGCAGGGTAAAGTTCGTGCCCTCGCGGTCGTGCAGCATCCCGATCAACGTTTCGATCTGCGTTTTGCCGGTGAGATAGTCGATCGCCTGGCCGGGATCCATCGCAAAGCGAGTCGCTTCGCCGCGCGCCGTAACCTCGTCGATGCCGGCGTTCTTCTCGAAGTACGCGATCGCTTGGGGCAGCGTCATCGCCCCGGTCGCGAGGCCGACGTCTACGCCGATGCGCGTCGCACGGTGGCGCATCAAGTGTATTACCTGCTGCCGCGCGCCGGGATCGTCGTCGTACAGTCCTTCTCGCATCAGCATCTCTTCGCCGTAAAATGCCCAGCCTTCGGCGAACACGCCATCCTGCTGAACGTGCCGGACGTAGTCGGGATTATGGTAGGCATAGGTAAACTGCAGAAAGTGGCCGGGAATTCCCTCATGCCCGAGCAGCGGCAGCACCGACTGGCGCGCCTGTTCGACGAAGAAGCTCTGATTGGCCGAGCCGAAGTCCGGAACGAAATAGAAGCCCTGCCGATCGTTGGAGAACATCTGCGGCGGGTTCATGAAGCCGCCCGGATACGTTGCTGCCAGCGCTTTGGGAACCTCGACGATGTGGAAGGGACCGATGTACGGCGGAATCGTGACGATCTGGCGCGAGTTGATGAACGACACGAGCTTTTGCAGACTGCGCTCGTAGTACGCGAGAAACTCTTCCTTCGTTGCGAAGGTCGGGGCCGGGGTCGCTTTCGGTTCGTGTGCGTCGCGGCTCTTCTCCCACACTTCGAGCGCGCGGTCGCGCGCGAGCTCGAGCCGGCCGATCGTCGCCACCTGGCTCGAATCGAACGGCAGCATTAGCACGCGCCGCAGGAACCAGTCGTACTGCTTGCGCCCGACGGCGAAACCGCCTGCGGGGAAGCTGGTCATATGCGAGTCGAGCCAGGCGCGATAGCCGTGCAGGCCGTCCAGCGCACCTTTTTGCGCCGCGGCCAGCTGCTGACGCGTCTGCGCCGACGTATCGCGAGCGACCTCGTCGAGACTCGTCGTGTAGAGTGCGTCGCCGTCACGGATATCTTCCGAGGCGATCTGCGCGAACTCGCGGACCGGCTGCGTGAGGTTCGCGCGCCCTTGCTCCAAGACGCGCGGACAGGCGCGCAGGCGGGCGATCGCGCTCTGGATGCGGACCTCGTCGCTATCGTAATGCCGCTTGATGATCGAAAAGATGCCGTTACTGCACTCGCCTTCGTAGACGCTTGGATTGCGCTGCAGCCCGCGCAATACCGTGCGATCCCACCAGTCGGCCTCGATGTTCGACCGGATCAGCAGGTAGTCGACGCGGTCGTGCGGACTCGTGCCGGCCGCCGGCTGCAGCGCGGCAAGCTCGTTGCGAAACTTGCGCAGCCGCACCATTTGGGCGGCCTGCGTCTGCGGCGAGTAGTCGGCAAGACGCGAGTCGTAGGTATGAATGCCGGCATCGGTCGCCGACGACGGATTCTGCTCGAACGACCACATCGTGTAGCGGCGTTCGAGATCGATCAGCCGGGCCTGGTAGTCGGCGGGCGCGGCCAGCGCCGTTACGGCCGAAAAGCAGATCGTGAAGGCGAGCAGCAGACGCAGCGTCATGGGGCAGGCGCCGCTTCCGGCACGAGCTCGAGCAGCTCTTCGAAGCGCGATATCGTGTGTTCGGGCGGGCGCAGGTCGGCCGGATACTCCCGGCGCTCCCAGTTTATCCAGATTGCCTGCATACCGGCCCGCTGCGCGCCGGCGATGTCGCCGCGCGGGTCGTCACCGACGTACCAGGTCTGCGCGGGCGGCGTCCCCAGCCGCTCCAGCAGGAGCTCGAAGGCCCCTGGATCGGGCTTGTTCTTGCCGATGTCGGTGCTCACCAGGACGGGTCCGGTGAAACCGGCCCGCTCCGCTTTTCGCAGCTGCAGCGGATTCCAGCCGTTGGTTAGCACCGCCATCTGAATCGAGCGCTCATGCAGCGCCTCGATCGTCGGCTTGACGTTGGGAAGCGGGACCACGAACTGCGGGACCATCGAGAGCACCTCACCGCGATACCAATCGAAGTAGCGGGCCCCGGGACGTATCCCGCGGTGCGCGACGAACGACTCGACCGCTTCCTCGAGCGTCAGCTCGGCGCAGCGCTGGCGGCGCAGCAGGTCGTCGATCGCATCGATTTCGTCGCTCAGCGTTCCCAGAGCGTGGCCGCCCTCGGCCTCGAGGAGCTCCAATAGGTGCGCAAACGCGACCCGCTCGAGCCGGTTATCGATCGCCAGCGTATGGTCGAGATCGAAACCGATCCCCCGTACCGCTTCCATTCCGAGCGCGTTCGACGCTGCGTTAGCTCGGTCCCGGACCGGTCACGACGCGCACGAATCCCTGCGGGCGCACGTATTTTTGAATTGCCTCGCGCACGCTCTGCGCGCTCGCCGAGAGCTCGGCACGCGCGTCGACCAGATTCTGATCGAGCGGGAGGCCGAGCGTCGCGTAGTCGAGCAGCTGCGCGGTTACGCCGTCGTAACTCGCTTCGCGGATCGGCACTTCTCCCATCAGGAGCGCCTTCGAGCGCAGCAGCCGATCCGCGGCGATCGGCTGTTGCGTCAACTGCGCGAGGATCCCGGAGATCTGCGATTGCGCCGGTGTGACGTTCTGCGGATCGCAGCCGTAGTCGAGGCCGAACGTCGCGCGCGTTTTACCCGCCGACACGCGGCTCTCGATGTTGTAGACGTAGCCGTGAATCTCTCGCAAGTCGTGATAGAGCAGCGAAGAGTAGAAGCCGCCGGTGAGCACGGTGTTGGCAACCTGCAGCTGCGGCCACGCCGGATCGCTGCGCACGAGCCCGAGCGTTTCGACCAGTCGGACCGACGACTGCACGCGCCCCGTCGCGGGAACGTGCACTTGTGCCGCAGCGCTTAAGGGGACGGCGGGAAACTCGACGTTCGGCTTCGGGCCGATCGCCTTCCAGCTCCCGAAGTATCGCTCGAACAGCGTTCGCGCCGCCTCCGGCGTCGTATCGCCGATGACGACGACCGTCGCCATGTCGGGCCGGTAGGCCGTCGCGTACCATTGCTTGACGTCGGCGAGCGTCAGGCTCGAGACGCTCTTGGGCGTCGCGAAACGCTGAGCCGGATCGCTTGCCGGATAGAGGGCCTTGTTGATCGCAACCTGCGTCAGGTGGTCGGGTGAGGTCATCTCTCCGGTGAGTCCGGCCGCCATCTGGCTCTGAACGATCTTGAAGTCCGCGTCCTGCATCGCCGGATGCAGCTCCTCATCGGCGAGCAGTTGGACGCCGCGCTCGAAGTGCGAAGAGAGGACGTTGACGTCGAAGTCGCTTCCGGCGGTCGCCGAAGCCGCGATTTTGTCGAGCTCCGTCTGAAGGCCGATGCGATCGTACGTAGTCGTTCCGTAGGGGAAGAGGGCGTCGGTAACGTCGCGGATGCCTTCTTGACCGGCCGGTTCCTGCACCGCCGGATTGCTGTCGATACTGCCGGAGACGACGACCGTTCTGGTGTTCTTCTCAGGCTGCACGATCAAACGCATCCCATTCGAAAGCGTCATATCCGCCGGTGAGATCGTCTGCTCGGGCACGGAGAGGTTTTGCAGGATGCGTTGCGCCCAGTCGGGCAGCGGCTCGTGCGTCGTCGGCGGAATTTCATTGTTCTCTTTGGCCATCTCGCCGCCGGCGCTCGTCGTGCCGCTGTTTTTGGGAACGGCGTAAAGGACGACGGCATTGCGGTTATCGACGTACTTGCGCAGCACGTTGTCGACGTCCGCCGGCGTAATCCGCTCGAACTGCGAGATCATGTCGTCCGGCGAAGAGAGCCCCTGAACGGCGATCGCTTGACTCCACTCGAAGGCTTGTCCTTCGATCGAATTGCCGGCGAACTCGAGCTGTGAAATCTCTCGGAGTTTGGCGGCCTCGACCAAGTCGGCGGGAATCCCGGTCTTCTTGTAGTTCTCGAGGATCGTGCGCATCTCGTCTGCGATCGTCTGCGGCGGGACCGTTACCGGCACCGCTGCAAACGCCACGCCGACCGAGACTTTTGGATAGTCTTGCGTGAAGAACTGCGTTCCAAGCGCCTTACCGGTAAAGGGAAGTCCGCCGAAGATGCTGCGCTGGCTCGTCAAGACGTCGCCGAGGATCTGGCCCGCCGCGTAGTCGGGGCTGTTGAGGCCGGGAAAGCGATAGCCGAACGCGACGCCGGTAAAGGCCTGATCCGACGTGTCGCGGTAGAGCGCCGCGTGCAGCGGTGCGAGCCGCACCGGGGGGCGCGGCGGCAGCTTTGCCGACGGCACGTCGCCGAAGAGGTCGCGCACGCGCGCGATCGTTTGCTGGGGGTCCACGTTGCCCGTGATGACGTAGACCGCGTTGTTCGGGTGATACCACTCCCTATAGAACTTCAAAAGCTGCGCGCTGTTGACGTTGTGAGCGAAGTCGCCGACGGTGCCCAACGTGTTCTTCGCGTACGGCGTCCCGCCGATGATGCGATTCTGCATCTTGACGAAAAGACGGTAGAAGGCGTTGCTGTTGTCTTGCTGTACCTCTTGCGTGATCGCGCCGCGCTCCTGATTCCAGAGCGCTTGCGACATCAAGAGGCCGGTGGCGCGCGAGCGTTCGGCGCGCAGTGCGATGTCGAGATAGGCCGACGGTACGGTAAAAAAGTACTGCGTCACCGTGCTGGTCGTATCGGCGTCGAGATCTCCGCCGGTTATGCCGATCGACTCCATCAAAGCCGAGGATGAGAGCGTCTTGCTCCCGCGAAACATCATGTGCTCGGTAGCGTGCGCGAGCCCGGGTATCCACTGCTCATCCGAGCCCGTTTCGTAGTTGAGCACCGCGGTAACGACCGGGGCGAGCGTGTTGCGCACGACGACCACGCGTAGGCCGTTGGCGAGCGTCGCGCGTCCGACGTCGGTGGACTGGCAGCGCGCGCTCGCGCCCATTGCCGCGAACAAACCAATAGCCGCCGCTGCGGCGAAAAAAATCCTCTGCCTGAAGGAGCTCTGCATGGACGGCGCTATTCGCGCCGGGGCTGCGGAACCCTCACGAGGAGACCAGCAACGCGCGCGTACTTGGCTGTGCGGCGAGCGTCTCGCGCAAGCCGGCGTGCTCGGCGCTCGCGAGCCCGGGATCGCGGGCGACGATCTCCTGCGCAGCGGTTTTTGCCGCGCGGTAGACCTCGATATCGCGTAGGAGATCGCCAAAACGCAAGTCGGCGCCCCCGGATTGAATCGTGCCGGAGAGATGCCCCGGGCCGCGCAGCCGCAGGTCTTCGTCGGCGATCTCAAATCCGTCGTTCGAACCGGTGAGGATCTCGAGCCGCTCGCGCTCGACGCTCTCGTCGGGGAAGACGAGGATGCAGAACGACCGCGCCGCGCCCCGGCCGACGCGGCCGCGCAGCTGGTGGAGCTGAGCGAGCCCGTAACGGTGCGCGTCGAGTACAACCATTGCCGTCGCGTTGGCGACGTCGACACCCACCTCGACGACGGTCGTCGAGACAAGCACGTCGAGCTCCCCGCGAACGAAGCGGCTCATGATCTCCTCCTTCTCTCGCGCGGCAAGCCGCCCGTGGAGCAAGCCCAGACGCAGATCCCCAAAGACGTCGCTGCGCAAGCGCTCCGCCTCGGCGACCGCGCTTGTCAACGCCCGCTCGCCCTCTTCGATCGCCGGCGCAACGATATAGGCCTGGTGCCCCGCGGCGACGTTCTCGCGGACGAAATCGTAGACTTTGCTCAAGCGGCTCACGCGAACCGCAAAGGTTTCGACGGGCGTGCGTCCGGGTGGGAGCTCGTCGAGCAGGGAGAGATCGAGGTCGGCGTAGACGGATTGCGCGAGCGTGCGCGGGATCGGTGTCGCCGTCATGTGCAGCGTGTGCGGCGAGGCACCCTTGCCGCGCAGACGCGCGCGCTGCTCCACGCCAAAGCGATGCTGTTCGTCGATGATCACCAGGCCGAGGCGATCGAAATCGACGCCTTCGGTCAGCAGCGCGTGCGTTCCGATGGCGAGGGCGGCCTGACCCCCGGCGAGTTTTTCCAGCGCGGCCTTGCGCGAGCGCGCGTTCTGGCTGCCAAAGACCGCCTCCACGCCGAGGCCGAAGGGCAACAGCAGCGGTGCGAGTTTGCTCGCGTGCTGCCACGCCAGCAGTTCGGTCGGCGCCATAAGCGCCGACTGCATTCCGTTTTCCGCCGCCGCCAGGATCGCCGCGGCTGCAACCAGCGTCTTGCCGCTGCCGACGTCGCCCTGCAAGAGCCGGTTCATCGGTACGTCGCGTCGCAGGTCGTTCCAGATCTCCTCGATAACGCGACGCTGCGCGCCGGTTAGAGCGAAGGGAAGCTGCTCCTCAATGCGCTTGAGAAAGCCGGCCGGCACTTCGAGCGGACGCGCGTCGTGATCGCTTTCCCGCTCGGCGCGGCGCAGCTGGGCGCCCGTTGCCAGCGTAAGAAACTCCGCAAAGATGAAACGCTCGCGCGCGCCGGCCGCTTCTTCGGGGGTCTGCGGCGCGTGAATCGAGCGGTAGGCATTGCGAAGCGGACCATACCCGCGGCGCTGCGCGATCGCCGGCGGTACGACGTCGGCCGCCGCAAGATCGAGCATGCGTGCGAGGTTCTTCTTTACCACCATCGCGATCTTGCGGCTCGCAAGATCTTTGCTGGCGCGATAGACCGGCACGAGCTCGCCGCGATAGCGTTCGTCTTCACCGAGCATGCCGTGCTGCGAAACGTTGACAACCGGCCCCGAGAACGTTCGCTCGACGCGTCCGCGAACGAAGAGCCGCATGCCCTCACGAAATCTTCCGACGACGTAACGGTTGCGGCCGATCCATTTCGCCGTAAACGAATCGCCCGCGTCGTCGCGCAGCTGCAGCTCGACGATTTCGAGGCCGCGCACACGTTTTTCTTTGACGGCGACGACCCGCCCCACGGCGTTTTCCTCTCCAGCGGTTTCTCCGAGGCGAAGCGCGGGCGTGGGAAAGCGCAGATCCTCGTAGCGAAACGGCAGATAATCGAGGAGTGCGTCTGCCGTATCGACCCCGAGCTCGCGCAGCAGCGCGGCCGTTTTTGGCCCGACGCCATCGAGGGCGGCAACGTCGAGGCTCGGCGGTCGTTCGGAGATCATCGGCTCGCGGCCGTTCGTTCGACAAGCTGCGCGTACGCGCGCGCAACGTTCGGCGTCGCGACGCCGGCGCGTTCGCCCAGCTCGCACACGGCGCCGAGTATCGGATCGATTTCGAGCGGCCGATGATTCTCGAAATCTTGCAGCATCGACGTCTTGACGTTGTCGAGCCGCGCCGCGTAGTCGATCCGTGCTTCGACGTCGACCTCGCCGACGACGCGCATCGCCTGTCCCACCCGCAGCGCCTCGGTCATCAGGAGACGCACCTCTTCGCGCGCGTCAGGGTTCTGCAGCATCGGCTTGATCTTCATCCCGCGCAGTACGCTGACCGCGTTGAGCCCGACGTTGTTGACGAGCTTGAGCCAGACGGTCTCGCGCACGTTCGGATCGGCTTCTGCGGCCAGGCCGGCGCTGCGAAAGAGCTCTACAAGCCTGCGGGCGCCGGCCGTTCCGCCATTGGGATCGCCGAAGATGTAGCGAAGCCCGCCGCTCTGGCGGATTCTTCCCGGTGCGACGATGTGTCCCGAGACGTGCACGACCGAGCCGATCACCTGAGAATCGGGAAAGAGGCGGCCGACCGCGCCGCCGGGATCGACGCTGCGCAGCGGCGGCTCGCGCACGAACCAGAACGGTACGCCGTTTTGCATCGTGGCCAGCCTGGTCGCCGTACCCGAAAACCGCGCGAGCCGCCCGAGTAGGCCGGGCCACTGATGCGCTTTGAAGGTCAACAGCACAAAGTCGAAGGGACCGCCGGCGCTCAGATCCTCGCTAACGCCAACGCGCACCGAAAAGGTGCCGAGGTCGCTCTCGACCTGCAGACCGTTGCGCTCGATTGCTTCGGCGTGCGCGCCTCGCGCGAGGACCACGACGGAAAGGCCCGATCTCGCGAGCGCGCCGGCTACGAATCCGCCGATCGCGCCCGCGCCGGCAACGGCTACGCGCACGCCCGGCTACCGGCCCGCTTCTCGAGGGGAAGCGGGACGAATCTGGAGGCGACGGGCAGATTCGAACTGCCGAATGGGGCTTTTGCAGAGCCCTGCCTTACCACTTGGCTACGTCGCCGGGAGTAATGGCCTTTTCGTGGAGCGGGTAGTGGGAATCGAACCCACGCATCAACCTTGGGAAGGTCGCAGGCTGCCATTACATCATACCCGCACACCTGCGCGCCAGGCGACCCTTCCGGTTCGAGCATCGTGACACGGCTCCTACAGTCGGGCCCAACCCTTAGATTAGGCTGACGGATCGGGCAAGCACGATCGCGACGGTGACCAGGGAGACCAGCGCTTCGATCGCCATCAGCGCTTTAGCCCAGCGGCTGAGCGGCATCGTGTCGGCCGGGCTGAACGCGGTCGAGTTCGTAAACGACACATAGAGGTAGTCGACGAACTGCGGCTTCCACAGCGGGTCGATGCACCTCGAGTTGCTGCCGCTGGCGATCGTCATCTGCATCTGTGGAAATAAAAAGTCCGCATTTTCGAATTCGGTTGCAGCGTTGGCGTGCGCGCGGGTGTCGGGGCCGTCTCCGTCGAGCTCCCAGTACCACAGTGCAAAGACGAGAATGTTCGTAACCCAGATTTGCGAGCCGGTGCGCAGAATCTCGGCCGCCGAATGCAAACTCGCTTTCTCCGGGTTAAAGAAGCCCGCGATGAGCAGCAGCACCGAGGCAAGGTTAAAAAAATTTACCAGCGCAATGAGGGTGATGCTCCCGAAGCGCAGTCCGCGCGTCTCCCGGTGGCGGTGCGGCGCGATGATCGAGAGCGGAAGCAGGACCAGCAGAATCAGCACTGCGGCGACCCAGCTCGGCCCGACGATTAGGCGCGGCGGAAGCGTAATATAGAGTATCAGCGCGCAGACCACCGCCAGCGAGGCGTGCCAGCGCGGCTCGGAACGCGGAAGCGCCCTTGGGTCCTTCATCTGAGGATCACCGTTCGCTCGCCCGCTGTACGCAACCCGCCGCACTCGCGCGGCCTTATGTGGCGCATGCCAACCGATTTTAGAGACGGAATGACCTTTCCACGCCGTGGCCGCCTAGCGATGGGCGACGCCCTCTGGCTGTTACGCGCCGCCGATAAAGGCCGCGCCGCCGCCGCCGGAACGATCCACGACTACATCTATCCTTGTCCGATGGACCAATGCGTGCTGGAGCGCTGGCGGATCACACCCAAAGACTTCGACGAAGCGCTGAGCAGATATCCGACCGACGAGGAACTCTATGGATGGTTTCGCGAGCGCGTCTCCCCTGAGGACGTGCAGCGCGCCAACGACTGGCTCTTACGCGAGCGAGTTGAAAACCTCGACCGTCAGGACTCTGAAGAGACGGCGCCGGTGGAGCACCGGTAGATGGGTTCGATGATCGAGTTCCGCCGGCCCGACGCAAAGACCGCGCCCGGCTACTTCGCCCCTGCGCCAAAAGACGGTTCGCCCGGCGTCGTGCTTTTCGAGGAATGGTGGGGACTCGACGACCGGATAAAAGAGACGGCCGATCGCCTTGCGACGCACGGCTTCAGCGTCGTCGTACCGGATCTGTTTCGGGGGCGCTCTGCCGCCACAGGCGAGGAAGCGAACCACCTAATGGAGGGGCTCGATTTCGGCGATGCTGCGACGCAAGATGCCGCCGGCGCCGCAAGTTTTCTCCGGGAACGCGGCGCAAAGCGCGTCGGCGTAATGGGATTCTGCATGGGCGGCGCGTTGGCGCTGCTCGCCGAGATGCACGGTAATGAATTCGATTCAGCGAGCATCTGGTACGGCTATCCGCCGGCAGAGGCCGGCGATCCGGCCACGATAAAAGTTCCGCTGCAGGGGCACTTCGCGCTCGACGATGGTCACTTCACCATCGACGGCGTCGAGGAGATCGAACGCAAACTCAAAGCGGGCGGGGTCGGTTACGAGTTCCACCGCTACGATGCCCAGCACGGCTTCTACAATAAGGGCGAACCCGGCAAGGGCGGCCTCGGCCACTATCACCCCGAGCACGCCGAAACGGCCTGGCAGCGTACGGTCGAGTTCTTCAATCGCACCCTGAACGCATAACGCCGTTTAACGGTGGGGGAATTACGACGGGGCCGCCTTTTCATAGCCGGCCCCGTTTCTATCTTGGTGCCAAGGGCCCGGATCGAACGGGCGACACCGCACTTTTCAGGCGCGTGCTCTACCAACTGAGCTACCTTGGCACGCCATTTTGGCGAGCGCACCGCGAGTTCTTCGATTTTACTCGTTGACCGCGATGCGCTCGAGAGGCTGGCGACGCTGATGGGGCTCGAACCCACGACCTTCGCCGTGACAGGGCGACGCTCTAACCAACTGAGCTACAGCGCCAAGACGCGGCCGCCAACTCCGGAGACTTGGGCACGGTTGGGATTGAACCAACGACCCCCCGCGTGTGAAGCGGATGCTCTCCCACTGAGCTACGCGCCCGTGCCGGTGACGGCTCCTCTCCTTGGAGAAATAGATGACGTGACCCTTCCCACCCTGATGATTGCCGTCGTGGTAGCGGCGGCTGCCTCGGTTCACCTCCCGGTATCGACGAACGTTCCGGCCGCACAGGCGGCGATCGACCGGGGCCTCTTCCTTTATTATGCGTATAACGGCGACGAAGCGGCGCGAGCTTTTGAAGAAGCTGCGTCGCGCGACGCGGGC
Organism: Candidatus Cybelea sp.; assembly: GCA_036489315.1. Taxonomy (NCBI): domain Bacteria; kingdom Bacillati; phylum Vulcanimicrobiota; class Vulcanimicrobiia; order Vulcanimicrobiales; family Vulcanimicrobiaceae; genus Candidatus Cybelea; species Candidatus Cybelea sp. The sequence goes on along the minus strand of DASXFZ010000060.1, from coordinate 69,037 downwards.
CTCGCGATGGCCGGCTGGGGAATCGCCCTCGCCGACGGGCCCGACCTCAATACTCCGCTCACCGCCGCGCAGTTTGGCGCGGCGCAGGGCGCCATCCGGCACGCCGTCTCCTTGGAAGCCGGGGCGTCGCCGAGCGACCGGAAGTACCTCGAAATCATGGCGACGCGCTACGCCGGAACGTTTGCGGACTGGCAACACGACGACGCGGCCTATCGGACTGCGATGCTCGCGCTCGCCCAGTCCTCAAACGACGAGAACGCAAAGTTGCTCGCGGCCGAGGCGCTGCTGGAACATGGTGGCCTCAACTGGCAGAACGGACAGCTCTCGAGCGACGAATCCCGAACCGCGCTAGAACTCGTACGGGCCGTTTTGCAAAGTGACCCGCGTAACCCGATGGCGAACCATCTCTGCGTACACATCTACGACCTCGCTCCCGATCGCCGGCCCGCCCTTCCGTGCGCGCAGCGCCTCGACGCCGCCGCCTTTCCAGCTGAAGCGGAACACCTCACGCACATGCCGGCGCACTATTGGATCGAGACGGGAGATTACGCCGCTGCGCTCGCTTCGAGCGAACGCTCCTACGACGCGCTGCAGAAGCTGGAAGAGACGCCTGCCGGAACCCAGCACGCGAACCGCTACGTAAAGCACGATATTATGGTCGGCTACTCGGCAGCCCTCATGCTCGGAAACTACGAGACCGCTCGCCTGTGGTCGCAACGCATCAGCGGAGCGTACAACTCGAGTCTCGGCGCCTTGACGGCGCTGCGCTTCGGCCGTTATCCAAGCGCCTACGCCGCACCTGAGGCATCCTACGGCAATCCCAGCGTCCGCGGACTTTCGGCCCTGCATCTGAACCGTGCTGCTGAAGCGACCAGCGCTGTCACCCATCTCCCACTCGGTTCGAACCATGGATACTTGCCGCAGTTCCTTCTCTCGCGCATGGCCGAATCAAAAGGGAAATACGGCGATGCGCAGCGCCTGCTCACGCAGGCTGCTGATAACCAAGCCGCGACGTATTCCGGCGAGCTGATCCCACTGATTCCCGCCGGCGAAGCGCTCGGGTTCTTCCAACTTCGGCGCGGCGATAACGCCGCAGCGATCGCTGCGTTTACGCAGACGCTCGCCGCGTACCCGAACGACCCGCGCGCCCTTTACGGCCTAGCTACGGCGCTAACCGCGGCCGGGCAGAATGCGGCCGCGCAGCGCGCGCGAGTGCGTTTCAACGATTTGTGGAAGGGCGCCGACACAACGTTGGCCGGCGCCGACTTCCCCTGACTTAGACGGCTTCACCGTTTCGCAGGCTGCGTGCCACCGCCGCCAGCACATCGCTCATCGCCTCGGCGAGCTCAGCGATGCGGATGCGCGTCCTGAAACTTCGACCGTCTGCTGCGAGGCGTGCAAGCCGCGAGCAGCGGGCGTTTTCCAGAGCATCGTCACGGCGAATCCGGATTTCGTTTGGAATCCAAAGATCCATAATTCGCCTCATTTTTATTGAAGATTTTGCAGGAAAACTGGGAAATGAAAAGGCCCCCGATTCTTGCGGAGGCCTTCGAAGACTTTACGAAACCGATGCCTAGATCGGTCCACTCTCCGAAGGTCCAACGCACAGCGACCCTACGCCCTGATTCGACGTAGTCCGGGGAAGCTGACGGTTAATTTTCATCGTGCCTCCTTAGCGGCGTGCGAGTGATATGCGCCACTTTATCACGCACGCGCAGGCCCTGTCAAACGCCGGGAAGGTCCGAAACGCCAGGCTGCGAACCTTCGCAGACGACGCGCACAGGCGCCGCGGGCGGTTAGCTCAGTGGGAGAGCGCTTCCTTGACACGGAAGAGGTCATAAGTTCAATCCTTATACCGCCCACCATCGAAAAGGCTCGTAGTCACAGGCTTTTTTTCATATCTTGACCGCTTCCTTTTCTGTAGGCCCGATTTCTGCCCTGACCACTTATTGACCACTTATCGCAGCAGGTTCCGGCGGCCCCCTTGAACGAATCGACGCCGCAATGGCACGAAGAGCGAAGGGCGAAGGCACACTGCGTCACCGCGTAGACGGTCGTTGGGAGGCGCGTATTCCTAACGGTAACGCGACGCCGAAGATAATCACCCGACGAACGAAGACCGCCGTTCTCAAAGCCGTCGAAGAGTACAAGGCCGAGTCGAAGCAGACCCCCGCGAACGACGTGACGTTCGGCACGTACTCCAAAGAGTGGCTCGAATCGGAGCGCCTCAGAGTGGCACCTGCAACGTACCTGAGCCGCGCAAACGTCATCAACGTCCACTGCGAGCGGCTCGCTGATAAACCCTTGCGCGAGGTCAATGACAACGACCTGCGCGTCATTCTCCGACCGCTGGGGGAAATGAACGTGCGCCCCGTCAAGGACGGCAAATACGTCTCCGTCGGACCGGCTACCCGCGAAAAGATTCGCTCCGTTCTTCATCTGATGTTCCGCACCGCGATTCGCAAGAAGCTCCTCGAATCCAATCCGGTCGAACTCATGGACCCCGAGCGGGTAACGCACGTCAAAGAGATTCGGTCCCTCACGAAGGCCCAACTGGCGCGAGTCTTCAAGGCCGCGAAAGGTAACAAGTGGGAGCCGTTCTTTCGTCTCGCTCTGGCGACGGGCGCACGCCCCGGAGAGCTTTGCGCGCTGCGATGGAGTGACGTTGACTTCTCGGCGAACAGTGTCTCGATTCGGGCGAGCCTCGGACGTGAGTCCGCCAACAGTACACGCCTAGTTCGAAAGAGGACGAAGACCGGAGCTTCTGCCCGAACGCTCGGAGTGGAAGCCGAGGCCCTTGACCTCTTGAAGTATAGATGGAAGGCGTTGGGCAAACCCACTCAGGGCCTTATCTTCTCCGTAAAGTCCCGAGAAGACGCCGCTCCGGTTCCCGTCAACCTGAGGAACCTGAATAGAGTCCTTTCTGCGATAGCGACCAAGGCCGGTATTGACAGCATGACCCTGTATGACTTCCGCCACACGTTCGCGACGCTCATGCTGTTTGCCGGAGAGGACCTAGTTACCGTCGCGCACCTGCTCGGGCATAAAGGCACGAAGCTCCTAATGACAACTTACGCGCACGTCCTCGACGATATGAAGAAACGCGCCGCTAAGACCGCCGGAAACATTCTGCGAAAGGCTTTGGAAGAACAAGAGCCGCCCATTATCGAGGTTCCTGTCCGGTTCGGGACCTTACTCAATAAGGGCGGGAGACTACCATCCTTCTAAGGTTTTCGGTGTAGCTGCGTCTTCGGCCTTCGCTAGACGAGTTGGTCCAAGCGCGCCCTAACGGCGGGAGTCACGCAGTCGGCGACTTCTTTCTGCGAGAGGTTCTGCGTTTTCGCAATGTGAGCGATGGCATCGTCAAGGCCAACGAATCCAACGAAGCCACGCTCGGCGAGGAGCCCTGCAGCAAGTTTAGTTGCGGCGGTACTTAAAAAGTTCTCGGTGCCGAGAAGCCGACTTACTTTTACGACGGATTCCAACCGTTGCGAGTGATTTGTCGCGGTCGTCCAGGCCTCGGCGGCCTTTTTTAGTTCGACTCTATCGCGTTGGAGCGCGCGAGCCGCTTGTACAGCGCGCGCGGCTTCTAGAGCATTAGGCATAGTTGATTTCTCCTCTTTTGATTTCGTAATCGGCGAGTGGGTGAGTCTTTGGCGTTCGGTTTCGCTGCGTGAAGTAACGCGCTGCGGCTGCATCGGTCTTACATTTGACGTGAAAGATACAGCCGGAATCTGAGTGGTCGCGCTTCTTGCAGCCGCACCTCACGCATTTTGGATTATTGACAGTCATCGCACAAGCGCTTAATAGGAACGTCGAGTGGTCCGCAAAGCTCTTGTAGTCTTTCCTTAAGATGCGCGTGCCACTCGCGCGTTTGCACGCCGGGAACGATAGTAGCGCGATTCCAGACCAACTCGGGATGCTCGACGTATTCAGGCTTGCCGAACATAACGAGCAGGCTCACGACCGCCTGGGAAACGTGAGTTGTAAATGGAAGTTCGCCCGTGTCCAGGTCTAACGGACCTATCACTAGTTCGAGGACTGCTGCCTGCGCCTCAGGCTCTGCGCTTAAGTTATTTACGGCGAAGCTGTATGCTAACTTCGCCGCGATGAGCTTTCGAAGCCGCCGTCGCTCTTCCAGCAGGTGACAAAGGCGCTCGTGGAGGGATTCTGCGTTCATTACCTTCTAAGCTCCAGCAGACGGCAACAGAGCTACGCGAATCCGCTGCGTCAGTATGGGCCTATCAAGCATGCCACGAATGGTCCACGACACGTACCTGTAGCCGATGCCTACCTTCGCGGCAAGCTCTTTGTACGTGAGTCCGCTTTGTTGGAACGCTTCCTGAAGGTCGCGGTTGGGGTTGACAGGACGGCCCTGGGACTTCTTGGGGGCTTCGAGTATCTCTGCGGCCTGGACTAGTCGGCGCGCCTCTTGGCGATGCTCCTTGGCTTGCTGCCGAAGTTGCTCGGCGAGTGCTTCTGTATCTTTCATTTCTTGGTCCTTGGTGGGAGTACAATGCGTCTAGCTGCCCGCTCTAGCGCGACCGCTTTTGACGTTAGGCGCTTTGCTTTCGTCCTCAGAGAGTCGGCCTCGTCTAGAAGTGTGACGATAGATTCGGCCATGGCCGTTGTCGCCGTACTCATCGGTAGCTCGTCAGACGGAAGTGTTGTGTTTGTTCTAGGAGGCATACGAGGTCGGGGAGGTCGGAAAGGTGCCTTAGTTCACCCGAGCGCTCGACTCGCACGGTACGACCGTCCGAAACAGCTAAACCAAAAGCGAGCCATCCGGTCGTCGTGATAAACGACGAGCCCGACAGAGGCCCGGCGCTAACAGCGCCTTCATTCACTTTGTGATGCGGAGCAGTATAACCAAAGACGTAGGTTGCAATACCTTCGTGTCCAAACCGCAGCGTACCAAAGGTATCAAGGACCTTGGAGACGCGTTGCGTATGAAGGTCGCCGAACATCGGCCGCTCGATTTGTAACGCGAAGGTATTAGCCGAACGGATTCCGAGATTTACTTTACCGAGTACCGTGAACCCGTTGTCAGGTTCCCTCGTCCAATCGACGGTGGAATGGTATGGCGCTTGAAAGATGGGAAGCACTGTGTACTCGAAACCTAACTTGACGAACTCGTCGGCTGCCGAGGTTGCATCTTCCGATAGCACAAGTGATTGCATTATTTGGAACCTTTCAAGGATTCTTTCCTGAGGACTTGGGCTAAGCGAACCAGGTCCTGGCCGCGTATCTTCGTAGAGATGAGGTCCGCATCTACGACACTCTCGGGCATCTGAGCGGAAAAAAACTCGACTGCTTTCCGAAGCACCGATGGCCGTCGTAGCAGTCCGTCTGCGTGGCGACTGAGCGATGCCGTCGAGATTTTGAAATCCGAGGCCAGTTCATACTGTGGCTTTCCCACAAGACTGACAAGTGCCCGGAAAAGGGTCTGTGTTTTCATAGGTTACTCCCATAACGAATAGTTGAAGGACTGCACGTTACGAACGAGCAGGGACAAAAAACGTAAATGTACTCCTGATTGACCGCGACACCACGAGCCCGAAGCCTCGACCAAAAGGCTCCAGGCTCGCATGCGTCTGACTTCACTGCGGAGACTCGTGAGTGACAGTCACGCCTTGTTGCCAAGGAATACAGTGAGCCCGGTTCCCGCGTGCGTCGCACACGGAAAAGGAGAGTAGCTGCTGCCGCTACAGGTGACGCCGCGAGGTCGAAGGAAGCCGAGGCTAACCATTCGACCTGCATACGTCTTGCTGAAGCCGCTGCGAGCCTCGCGATGACCGTCGCGCCCTGCAAAGCAGGGAGGCAGTGTACTCAGCAGGCAACTCAATCGCTCACCACGAGTTGCATTTCCCACGCCTTCTTCGTAAAGCGTGGAAAGTGTCAGTTCGAGACAGGAGGGGCGGCTGTTAGCAACCTCCCAAGATTGGTTCTTATTGGCGAAGCACTCGAAACTCTTTTGGCTAGATTTTGGTCTTTTGCGCGACGGGCTCTTCGCCAAGTCGAACCGTCGCTAACTTACGACTATTATTTTGCAATATGGCTCGTATCGCACGAGTTCGTTCTGGAAGCTCAAACCTCAGCACCTTCGACTCTTCGCAGACACGAGCGTTAGCGACTGGGCTTCCCCACGTCAGGCCGTCTCGCGTCGCCTGTAAACTGACTTCGACGTTACCACCTGTCGCACTGACGAGCAGACTCGTGAGTGCGTCGGTGCAGGCGAACTCCGCTTCACAACCTTCGGCGGACTGTAGTGTAACCGTGACCACTCAGGCCTCCTAGAAAAGAGAAAACGCCCGGCTGAGCGTTTTCGGAATGGATTGCGACAAAGGTCGCCGTGTCTTGATATGAGAGTTTAAACCCTCTCAAAGAAAGGGACACTCCTGTATACACTTTTACAAATAGTCTATGGGATTCTTCTTGTCGCGATGATAAATGCGGGACATCTTTAGGCGAAGGAGTTTCATCGTAAGGTAGTTGCTGCCTTGGACTCTCTTTTTCGCACGGTGAACCTCGGGGCCGACCCGGTCGCGAAACTGCTCGTTGCTTTTCATTCCGAAGTGGCGAGCGCAGAGCGTCTCGACGTTTTCCAATGTTCGACCCCTTTTGGGGTCTACGATTCGGACGAAAAGCTTTCCAGCGCAGTCGCCACCATTGTCCCAATCGTCCTGCGACGGTCGCTTTCTGACACAGCCGCCATCTCGCTCGATAACGCTGTGGCGGAAGGCATCGGTTTTTAGGTGACGCCTGTTCCGCTCGTGAGAGGCCCGGACTCGGTGACCCGGACGGCAGTACTGCTTCGGACCGCGAGCCGGGAAAGTCTTGATGCACTGCCCCGTTCGGCGAGAGCGATAGGCGCATCGGACCATCGGGGGGATGGTTTTGGATTTCATATTTAGTCCTTGGTCATTTCGGTAGTTACTGGTAAAACAAGCCACAGGTGTTTTTTACTAGTTCGCTTGAGATAAGCACCGCGAACCGTCTTGAAGCGCCCCAGCGGCCGCAAAGGGTACGGAATCGGTATCCTCGTCGTGTGGCTACGCGGCCACGGTCGGAAGTCTGGTCTAGTCGCGCAGGAGGGAATCGAGCTAACCCGACTTACCGAAAATCAGTTCGAGGTCACTCAGCCCCGGTTCCGCAAACAGAGTCCCGCAGCGCCGAAACAGTTCCACCTCTAGCTCGGCCGCAACGCGGTCGTCGAGACATCGTTGAACCTCAAGCTCCTTAACGATTTCGGCGGTCGAGAGGCCTTTAAAACGGTATGTCATCGTCGAGGCCATCTTCGAAGACGTTGCTAGTCTGTTCGCGGGAGTCGAGCCGCTTTGGAACCAGCCCAAAGTCCGCAGCAAGTATCTCCGCCTTTACGTCCGCGCGTACATCGTCGGGTACGTCGTCAGGAGTTCCTTCGAATGACTTGAGCCATGCAATCCAGTCTGACGCAGAGGTTGTCGTGGGGATTTGCGCTCGCTGCGCCTCATTGAAGCAGCCGTGCCGGATACGACTAAAGGGTAATCTCGCCCATCGTGTACTGATAGAATAGTCCTGACGTACACTCGCGGTGAAGGTACCAACGGGATTCTCCGGCGGCTTCTTCATTGATGCGACTCGGGGCCGGAACCAGACTGCGTGAAACCAGACCTTTGCCGGGCCGTGCTCCTCGACGAGCTTGTCTAACGCACCGTTATTCGGGGGGTCGCCGCCAACTCGGCGCAAGGCTTCTGCTGCAGCTAACCAGGCGTCGTTCTCATCGAGTTCTGCGCCGTCTTCGCTTTGCCAGGGGGTCCCGTCCGGGCCGATGCGGCGCTTGAGAAGCTCCTCGCTGGAGTAGTTGCTGACGTTGATGAGATTGTTCATGCTGTTCCTTCTGTTTGGTGCTGATGTGCCTGGAGAGACACATCGCCACTTCTGTTTCTTTATGTTGTCCGGCCTTAGCCGGACAGTACCAACACCTAAACATCCCAGGCCGACAGGCCTGAACAGAATCACAGTCTCTAAATCTAAGTCATCCTCGCCTGAGTTCTCTCAGGCTCCAAGACGTATAATAAATATATTTAGAAAACTGTTGCTCTGTGTTAAGTGTTCTTAAGTGTTCTTCTGTTAGCGTGTCTGCCGAGACACATCAGATGTGTCTGGTGGAGCACATCGAAGATGTGTCTCTGGAGACACATCACGCAGCCCTTGGAAGAGACTTAGGGGCCTTTACCTTCGTATGTCTCGGGTCGGCTTTGGCGGCCTCAACGGCCTTCTCGACCTCTGCGGCCGACAAAAGCTTCTGGTCACACAAAGCCAGCAGACCGCTAAGGTCGTAGCGGTTCGCGCGACCGTGCCGCACCCAGTCTATGAGTCCCGCCTCCTTTAGCTCCTGAAGTGCCTCCTTGACTGTATGCCGGGAACTCTTCGACAGGCCGACTTCGAGCGCGATGGTTTCGTACTCAGGAAAGCAGCCGCCGTTCTCGGCATTGCGATGCATAAGCAGCACGGTAGCGACCCCTCTTGCATTGAGGTCCAAGCTGGGGTGCTGCCACAGCGCCGGAGCGACTGCGTAGATGAAGTGCCGGGGTGTAAACTTAGCTTTTGTTGGCATTGTTGTTTCGCGCCTCATTGCAGCGAATATTGATGAGGTAACCGGACTTGCGAAGGGTAGAGCGACGGCGGCGTACCATCGTGGGATTCACGCCGAACCGCTTTCCGATGTTCCCTGAACCTTCTCCTGAAAGAATCGCATGGTCGAGCCTGGCGAAGAACGCCTCTTTTGAGTCCATGCTTTACTTCGCACCTTTGGGTTTTGGACCGACGATAGAACGGAAGCTCTCAAGGATTGTCCGAAGTCTTCCGCCGCTAGAGCCGGGAACGTCGAGCGCGCCGGTGTTATAGATGCTGACGATGACCGAAGCGACGCCGTCCGTGGCGATGAAGTTCTTGTGGTAACTGTGCTGCGTCGGCACTCCTACGAACGAATAGCCTCGTCGCTCTAGGAATAGAGAAACTAGCTCCAGCGTCTTGGTGTATCCGGTGTACTTCTGGAAGTCGTCAATCATTTAGCATGAACCCCTCGCGCTTTGCGCGTGGTAAATAGGAAGGAACGAACGTCCGTAACTAACGGCGTCGTAGTGTTGCTGTGAGCGGAACCGAAGGGCCTAAAACCCGACACGCCTCCAGTTCCGCTTCTGACTCGCCCCGATGAGTGGAGGGAACATCGGCCCCGTTCCAGCTGGTCCTTCGCGCAAGTCTTAACGGTTGCGCGGCGCTCTCTCTACCCTTGAGCCGAATCAAAGGGCAGGCCAGTAAGGAGTTGCAACCGGCTTCGTTCGCGAGCACGAGCAAACGTTACACCTCAAGTGCATTGCTCCTGAGCAACAAACAAAGCCGGGCACTGCTGCTCGACTTGGGACCTTCGATTATAGGGGTGCGACAAAAGTCGGTTGGGCTCTAGCCCGATTAGCCCCTCCACAATAATCGTCTCATACTTTCGATAGAAAGTCAAGGAATCAGCCAAAAATCATACGTGATTCGAATGCTTCTGTCAACCGCGCGCCTTCGCACGCCGTTAGGCCTAAGGTGAACACCACAAACGCGGCTCTCACCTTAAAAAGAGCCTCCTCCCGGAACCTGCCACGCTGCGAAGGCCGCACGATGGCGTTTATCGAACACCTGTTCGCTATGGCGCGCAGGCCGGGCTCCGAGTCAGACGACCCCGACTCGTTCGCGGTCGCGAAGGCGAAGGAGACAATCAAGCAGCTTTCGCCTGAGGCACGGGCCTTTCTAATGGCATGGTTCGTGAAGTTCTACGGCGACTCGGGGATGATGTTCACACCGTCTTACACGCAGCGCCGCAAGCGCGTTGTTGTTGATGAAGAATCGTACTGGCTCGTAAAGATTCCCACAAAGTGACGCAAGAATGCGTCTCTTGTGCCCCTAGAACGTCTCGCATCCTCAATAACCGACGGCGTAACTCATTTATCGTTCGACAGTTGACACGTTTCAATCATGTAGTCGGCTGAGTAGAAGCGAGGCACCTGTACCCGCGAAAGTGCTAAACTCACAAGTATGACCGGACAACAAGATGCGCGTTCATTTCATGCCTGGAGCTATCTTTGGAGTGTGTTAGGGTCCCTAACGGCTACAGCTATCCTAATCGTCGTTCCTAAAGCTGTCGGCATCGCGGACATATTTGGTAAAGTCGCCTCAAACATACCTTTGTGGATTTCCTTCCCGGTGACGTTCCTTGCTCTACTCGGCCTAATCAGCATTGTTCAGCGAGTGATTGCATTGTCACAGCCCGAAAGACTGCACTTTGGGAACTTAGGCCCCATCACGGTGGCACCGCAGCCTCGAGGCAAGGACATTGATATAAGCTTACGCAGCATTGCTCCGCTTATCGTCCTGTTCACGACCCAAGTACCACAAATAAGCCTCACCCTTCGCCTTACGAACCTTTCGCTCTACGACGTTGAGGTCACTCACCTAAAAGCCGTGGTCTGGTTCTCACAACCAACCACTGAGTTAATCCTTTCTGCAGCGCTTGAACTAAGAGCCCGCTCAATCAGAGACGATATATATTTGAATAAGCTCCTTGAAGGTAAGGTCGCCGATGTTGTCCGAGCGTTTTTTGACCGCGACGAACCTACGAAACAAGTCCATATCGACATAACAGTCAGCGGCACGTCTGAGGGCGGCAGTTTCCAAACCGGCCAGCACTTCAGTCTTGGACAGCACGACATCAAAGGGATTGAAAGATAAGCGAACGGTGGACAACGTAAGAAGTGCGCTAACCCCGGCCGCGAACACCTTATGCGTCGAAGCGAGCAACCTGCTCAAAAAGAACATACAGAAGCTAAAAGAGGGCATTGCCAAGAGTGAGCCGGAGCAGTACCTACGGGACTGGGCAATCGTCTTGGGAGTGCTTGCGCGCGACGTGTTCGATTCAACCGTCATTCTCTTAAACGCTGGGCAGCTTCGTGGCGCGAACATGCTCAGCCGCGCCCTCGTGGATTATGACATTCGCTTGCGTTATTACGTCGTTCAATACATGAACGTGCGCGACAAGTACAAGAATAAAGCGCATGTTATGCTAAAGGATAAAATGGAGACCGCTCGTGACTGGGATAACTGGAACTACAAGCTCGGGAAAGTGCTAAATCTCTACGACCCCTCCGTTTGGCCTGAAGAGGTTCGCGAGAGCCTGACCAAGCTTATGAAATCTGAAGAGAAGGAACGCGGCTCGGCTTTTGCTGACATGGTGGCATTTTTGCTCAAGCATGAAGTCAGAGTGCGCCAAGTGATTTCCTATTACGCGGCACCTATGCATGACCGATACTCCAGCATGCGGGCGAACTGGAGGATGCAAAGTGCCTTCTTGCACGGGGACCAGGTTATCATCAGCGATGTAATCGAGTTTGATGGTGACGGCAAGAGGACGGGTAACATAATCGAAATTGGACCGGCAAGCCCAAACGTCATCCTATTTACCGCTCTTGACCACGTATTAGAGTTGCTCGCCTCCTTTGAAGAGATTCACGGCGACGCATCAGGGAAAGCCGCTTTCAAGGACAACGTCGGCGCTGTTTGGCACAACGAGTACGTGCCTCCGCAACTGTCCTCGTAGCCCTAGAACGGAGACATCGACCTTTGGTCTAGATACTCCATGACTGGTCGATTTTGCTTAATCACCCATTGGTCGTTTAGTATAGGCTGCGCGGGTGCTACTACAGTCTCGCCTGTCTCGTAGATTTGATACCGCGCTGGGTTCGGTGAATGGACCGTCGCCGTTACGTCGCTGTTGTTGACGAACCAAAATGTACCCAGACCACCGGCCGGAACCGAAAGAAACGGGCTTGTCTCTATGCCAATGGTGCGCGTCTTCGTGACGCCGGTCATCGCAAGTTGGACTTCCAAGAGGGGTAAACTCCCGAAGTTGAGCACCTCGCACCTCAAGAAGTCATCGGCCTTCGAGCGAAGGTACTGACCGACGAGAATGTCTCTGCTCAAACGGTCGCTAGATTCGAAACCGTCAGGAGAGTGGGGCTGAAAGTCGATGACTCCGTCCCCGTCCTTCGCTTCTTCTCTCGACGCCGTGTCACACAACCGGACGATAACGACCTTCCGCTCCAAGGACGTTTCCTCGTAGGTAAGTTGGGCGACCTTGTGCGTATCGTAAGCTAACACGCCGTGACCGCGGCGAGAACAACAGTTCCGAAGGCGACGACGTATGCTGCTCCAGTTTCGAAGTTCGTGCGACGAGCCATAGATGGCCTCTTACTCGGACGCTTCAGGGGACGCCACCTGCCCAGGGTAGCTCATCGTCCGTAGAAAGTAGGATTGGTCCCTCATCACCACAGACTGCGGTGTAAAGCGTACCATGAGGTCGAGGTTCTCGATTACGCTCCGCACAAATGCCGGATTCCAGTCCTTTTCTTCCCCGAGGTAACGCCCAAGCAGCCGATATAGGCGAGCCTCGTCCAGCTTCTCTACGGTCGCGGTTCCCCGCATTCCGACATGCAGCAAGACGCCCCGGTCAAGATGGAAGTCAACGAAGCCAAGAGCGCAGCGCGGTTCATCTTTAACCCGTTTCGGGAAGCTATCGCTCGACGTACCGACTAGCCAGACAGCACCGTCCTCCCAAAGAAACCACACCGGAGACTCACGCGGGCCGTCCGCCGATGCCGTTGCGAGGTGCGCCATTAACGGCCGCGCTAGAAAGGCATCGAGGTCAAATGGCTCGCCGCTTCGTTCGAGAATCATATAGGAGGGGTAATGGCGCGTAAAGAGTTAGGCGCTGCGTCCGTGAAAGCGTCGCGCTTCTTTCCGGCAGCGGTCTTGACTACCTTCAAGGAGTTGAGTACACGGGAGAGTCTCCGGCGCTCCGTCCTCCCACCCCGTACTGTGGAACTCGTGACCGTCCGCGCAACGATAGTCGGCTGATTTTGATGCTGTGCTCACACGATTTACCTCGTAGGTTAAGGAATGGTACTCGTACTTGTGCTGCTGCTAGTGCTTGCGCTAGAAATCGAAGCTGGGCAGAGGTTACTGAAGATACTCATCGGGCAAATGCCTTTCAACAGAACCGCTAACACAATAATGGAGCCGAGGACCGCCGCTCCAAGCAGTACCTTCTTCACGACGAGTGAGGTTCGACCATCGAGGCTGAGCACCTACTCGACGCAGTCTGCGAGGTCACGAAGTAAGGACTAATGGCTTTCCGCAAACAGAGGGGTCCTGGTGCGACTAACTATAAAGAGAATGAATGAAAAAAGCTTCTCTTATTCGTACTCGCTTACGGGGCTACTTTGATAAGCACGCCAAACCTCTTACGGTTGCCGCAATAGCGAACCACCATACCGACGTAAAAATGGTCACTCTTAACTATCATCTTCAGCAGATGCTCAAAGATGGCTTCCTCATCAAACCTAAGCGCGGTACATACCAGAAGAACTCCGGTCATCAGACTATCGAACAGAAACGGCAGACCGTAGCGCACCATATCGCAACGAACGGCTCTCGCATTCAAAGTGGCGAACCTTGGAAGCCCGGCCTTGAAGCATTGACAGAGACAGTCAACCCCGTAGCCTTTGCCCTTCTCGGGCGCTCGTTCGGCGAGTCCATCGTCGAACGGATGAGTGCTGCAGGCTTTACAAAGGCCGACGTGAGATTTATCGAGTCGCTGTTGTCGCGAATCTATCCGCTGACTACGGCGCAAAGGACGCAGGCAGAACGTGCTCATAACGTCGAGACCTAGGGAAGCAACTGAGAACACGTTTTGGCCGAAACTCCTTGCTAGAAACATACCTCGTGGAGGGCTGGCAATGAAATCGTGAGCACAACCCACGGCTCATGCTAACGGGCCAATCCCACGGATAAACGGAACAGACCGCGCACTGCTCTGACATTCATAGGAAGTAGGATTGGTCTCTCGCGACAACAGAGTGCGGAACGAAGCGAACCATGAGGTCGAGCGGATAGATAACGGCCCGCGCGAACTCCGGGTTCCACTTCTCCTCTGCGCCGAGGTACCGTTGAAGCAGACGATGCAGCCGCGCGGTATCTAAAGGTTCTACAGTCGCCGTCCCGCGCATTCCGACGTGCAATAAGAGGCCGCGCTCAAGTTGAAAGTCTACAAAGCCGATAGCGCATCGTGTATCGTCCCGAATCCGCCTAGGAAAGCTATCGCTCGACGTACCGACGAGCCAAACTGCGCCATCTTCCCAAAGAAACCAGACCGGAGACTCGCGGGGTCCATCTGCCGAAGCGGTAGCCAGGTGCGCCATCATTGGACGCGCCAGAAACACGTCAAGGTCGAAAGGCTTGCCGCTTTGCTCGACTATCACCGTCAAGCGGTTACCGTCAGTTTGAAAAAGTCCCGCTTACTTTTCTTCCAGCGGCCCCGTTTCCGAATCCACCTATGCTAGACGTATTGCCAAGCGCAGCCCTTCGCCGACCCCTTCTCGTTGAAATGGTGACACGGCGCGAAGCGCGTTCCCGCCTCGACGTGGTCTTCGATATAGTCATGTTCGACGCACTGTACCTTGCTGGTCTTCGGTACGATTTCGCCGGGCTTGTAAGTTTGAGCCATTGTGATGCGCCCCCTCGTACTGGAGAGTTCCGATATTCGGGAGACTTCAAACGGATTGCAGCCCAAAGAGACGTAGATTGCCGATTTCCCATAACCGGGTCACTTTTGTGGTTACGCTTTAACGAGTTCCGGGTAAGAAAATAACGGTTGGGAACTCTCGCTCGACCCTGAGGCTCTGATTCGACTGCGTCACACTTTCGCGCCGGGGCCTCGGCTTCCAGAAGATACGGCCACCGAGGCCGAGCCTCATAACTGCACGTCAGGACTGGCGATTCCTACCTCGCGAGGCCCAAAGCCCAATAAGGCCTATCGGGAGGAGCCACGACAAGTATCGCTCAGGAGAGACCCTCTCGTAATGAAGGTCGCAAGGCGAGGACGAGCATCACGGCCGGAAAGTCGCGGAAGATGAGTCGGATAGTTTCTGCAATCGTTTTATTCTGCCCCCGCGCATCTTGCCGTCGAGGGTAAGCTGCACCATTTCATGCGCAAGCGATTCTAAGTCTTCGTCGGACTTCCGTTCAAGTTTTTCGGAGGTACAGATGCATTGAACGCGGAGCTTTGCTTCTCGTACGCTGAGCATCGCAGGACGATTAGCGTACGAATCAGCGGCTCGCCGAATGGAACTCGAAAGACGGTCAGCTTCCGTCAGTGTCTGAGCGGTCACCTTTGAAACTCTTCCGAGGGTGCTGCCGCCACTTGAGCCTCGGAACGAGCAGCATCAACGCTTTCGTGCAGTGGCCATATTGCGCCCAAGCCGGATAGGTTCAAAAGGCGGCGCATCTGACGTGAAGGGACGATGCGTGAGTACCCGAGTTCATGGCGCATTCTTTCCTGCTGCACGTTAACGAGTGCACCCAAAACAGTAGAGTCAGTGTAAGTTACTCCCGTCATATCAAGTACGACGTTCTGGTGGGTCAGCGCAGGTTCTAGAAGCTTCGCCAACTCATCGCGCGAACTAAGGTCCCATTCACTCCGCACAAATGTGACGACTACGGGGTCGAGGTCTGCCATAAGGGCCTTTCGAACTGGGTTACGATGCTCGTAGATGTTACGAGGCTTTGAACTCCAGACTAAATCCCTAGGCAGCGCTATCGGGGACAGCGTAGAGGGCGGAGGTTTATTACTTCGGTGGGCGGCAACGGCTTACCCGCAAAAACGCCGCCTATATTTTCGAGAATCGAGAATCACGGATTGCCGAGGCATTTCTATTAGGGACCCATCCCCCGGTATCGAATCTAGAAATGAGACGTGATGGTGGGTGTGTGCTGGCGCGTCGGCGAGCCGGATTCCTTTGCTGTTGCATCCCATCCCCCGGTCTAGCTCTCGACTCGCGACACAAGTAGGTGGCGCGGGACTTTAGACTGGATTTAGCCGGTTTCAGTGCCGAAACAAACCTTGACCGAACGTCTATGATTTGTTACAGTCCTTCTATGAAGTGTCGATTGGTCGCATACTACCGCTGTTCGACGGAGAGACAAGGTCGTTCTCGTCTCGGTCTTGAGGGTCAGGAGGCCGCAGTCAAGCAGCACGTCCAGTCCACAGGCTGTGAACTAATCGGTGAATACACTGAGGTCGAGTCCAGCCATCGCGACGACCTCGACAACCGCCCTGAGCTACGGAAGGCCATCCGGCATGCGAAGCGGACGAAGGCCACACTCGTCATCGCCAAGCTCGACCGCCTGACGCGCAGTGTCTACGTCACCGCCGAGCTTATGAAGTCCGGTGTCGAGTTCGTAGCTTGCGACAATCCAACCGCGAACCGGCTGACCATCCAAATCTTAGCCGCTGTAGCAGAACACGAGGCCGAGGCCATCTCTGCGCGTACTAGGGCCGCCCTTGCGGCATACAAGGCCCGTGGCGGCCGTCTCGGTGCAAGCTTGCCGCAGTGCCGGAACTTGACCTACAAAGCGCGCCTGATGGGCGGGAAGGCCGCTGCAGCCATGCATGCCAAGCGCGCCGACGAAGCCTACGCCGAGGAAGTCTATCCGCGCGTCAAAGCTCTCGCGCGTCGTAACCTGTCACTTCGTGCAATCGCTCGCGCGCTTAACGACGAAGGTCATCAAACGCTCAACGGTAGGCAGTGGACAGCCGTCCAGGTCACCCGTGTTTTCGAGCGGCTCGGGCTGGAGTAACTGTCGGGGATTTTTAGCCCTGCCAGGCCCTTTGGAGTCCCGAGAGTATTTTCTAATAATCGTCGCTTAGTTTGGCGTTTGAGCACGAAACCTGCCTGTAGTCTGTTAGCACCCTGCCGCAGCCTATAGCCATTATTTTATTTGAGGTTTTCAAGCTAACGAATGCATGCTAACATGCTCGGAAATACCCACCGGCGCACGTCTATTGAGACGAGGCGACACTTCATATAAGGAGACACCTTGAGCGATTTTGAGACTGTCGATTCGGAGGCAGAATATTTTCCTCTGTTAGTTCTTGAGAATCCGCCCGAAGTAGTTTCCGTAATGCTCGACGATATTCGAGCCGAACTAGGCGCAGAGGTCGTAGATTTTCTACAGCAAGCCAGAGTCCTCGGACGAGTCGTAGCTGTGCTACTGGAATGCAAAGCCGCAGGGCACACTCCGAACCTTTTGGAGGCGGCCTGTCTCGCAGGAGTCGAACAGGAAATCGGAATCCTATTGAGAGCGCAGCATCCGATGACCTTCACTATAGAAGACCTTGACGACATCATCGCTCACGCTTTACCGGCCATGTCGGAGTTCGAGGCGGCTGCCATACGTCGAGAGGCCGCGTAGCTGCGCCTTAGAAGTGTCTCTCGACTCAGACACTGGGAGAGGTATTCGGAGGCCTAGGCGGCGTGATTTTGGAGCAAGGACTCTGGTGAAAAGACCGGAGCCTTCTTCTTTGCCTTTGGCACCTGTTTTACGGTACTGTGGCTGCGTTCCAGCACTGGCCGGAGTGTTCTGGTACTCGGGACCGGCTACCGTCGCTTAGAACGCCCGGATTCCGTCAGAAATGCGCGCGTGAATGAGCGGCCTGGGAAAGTCTCGCATCGTCGCAATCGCGCACTCCTTCTTCAGGTCTTTCAGCCGCCGACGTGGCTTCAAATCGCATTGCGTTGCTATAGACTGCAACGAAATAAGACTCGGAGTCGGAAATCGGGACCCTTTTGATACACCCTTTTTGCCAGTAGGCTTGTGCCCGGTAAGGCTACGTCCTGGGATGAGTTGCTTCTGCTCCCAGGGCTGCGAGGGCCTCGTCTATAGTCTTGTGAATCGGCCACAGGCGCTCGAACTTTGCGATACTGAAAAGTCGCGTTACTGCATATGTGTTGATTACGAGATGGCTCGGCGGATAGCCCGTGTTGACGACTCTGTCTGCGTACAGCTTGGCGAGCTTCGAGAGGCACGTCGAGTCTATATAGGTCACGGCGCTGAGGTCGATGATGACGGTGGGACAGTTCAGGGCGGGGGCGAGCAGGCGCTCAAACTCGGCGGCCGACGCGATGTCCCATTCTGGCTCTTCGAAACGGATGACGAGCGGTTGACTCATTTTACTCCTCCCGGCCCGTTGAAGTCGGACCCGACTCTATTGTGAGTAAGGTGCCATTTCCTTCTGCTCAGCGACTCGCGAGGATGGTCCCCCGACCTGGAGGCCGTTCGGTCGCTCCATCTAAACCTAGCTAGTCGAATGCTGCATCTATGCGAGCTTTGGGTTTGTTCCGTGTTGACGGCCTTTAGAGCAGGCGGAGTCCTTGCGTGAGCGATTCGGACGGCCCTTCCTTTGCCCCATTCGATGATGCGTATACGTCCCGCTTCGGGGCTTTAGCTAAGGCTATCGCGGCGGGCGATTCTTCGGAGTTGAGTGAGCTAGTCGAGCTTCTGGCTAATCCTGGGGCTCTGGAGCCTTCGACCCGGATGGCCTGGTCTATGAAGCGGCGCGTGGCGGTCTTTGCTCGCGACTCCTATACCTGTCGATACTGTAAGCGGCAGACGATTGCGCCTCCCGTGCTGCGCGTCGTGTCGCATCTCTTTCCGACGGCTTTTCGATTTCATCCAAACTGGAAGACGAGTGAGATTGACGCTGCCGAGCCAGTAGAGCAAGGGGTTTAACGTTGACGCTGCCGTCTGAACGGCCAACAGAGCGTGCGCGCCGAGACCCCCAGCGGTTGCTACCGTGCAGAACTTAAGTCGCTGGGTTGCATGGCTCTACCCAGTTGCCTTCATCACCTGCGGCGCGTGTGGTGCGGTGTTTGCATAAAGTCTGCTAAGAGGCCTTGACATACTCGCGTTCGCGTCTCTCTTTTCTGCGTTTGCAAGTCTTCTTGTTGCGGGCGGGACTCTTTTGCTGGCGTGGTACACTTCCGCCTCTGTTAGAACCACGCAGGCTATCCTCCAAAATCAAGCGTCGAACTTTCAAAAAGCTCAAACCATTGATTTAATCACTCAATACTTTCAGCTTCCCTTACAACTGAATAGTGATGTAGCGATTACGCCTTACAATGCCTTCTGCCAAATATTGCTATATGCCGACCGCCCTGCGGAGGCTCGCGTCCTCAAAGAGTTTTACAACAAACAGCGTCAAGACAACCTCGCCGATGAAAACCGGCGTAAACAGTACCGTGCCTTGGTCGAATGCTTTCCTACCATCTTGAACTTCTACATGCATGCCGAGCAACTTTACTCCGAAGATGTCCTAGATAAGCGAATGTTCGCCAATAGGTTTTCGCCGCAACTGCTGTCGCTGTGCGAGGCGATGCCAAAGCTCAATGACGTAATACAAGCAGTTACGCCTGATTCGCTTGAGCGGCTGACTCGGCTCAAGACCCTCTGCGAAGGCTGGATAGCGCGCACGTCTTCCCGAACCAAGAAATAGGAGTTCCCGGCCCTCTTCGGCCTTGACGCTGCTGCCGTCGAACGCCGTCACGGCGTTTTGGAGCAGTTGGGTCTTCCATTACGTGATGAGGTTAGCGTGGATGTCGAACTTCTTGGAGAGCTCGGCCATCGTGAGCTCGCCGTGTACGGCGAGCAGCGCCACTTTTGCCTTGAAGGCCGGGGAGTGGTTCCGGCGAGAACGTCGTGTCACGAGATGCTCCTGTCGTGTCACGAGATGCTCCTTCTGAAGGCTGTTTCGCCTTCGATGGAGCGAAGTCATCACTTAGACGGCTGTTCGATTATCCGAGGCCACCTCTCGCCACAAGTTGGCCTCCTCGTCAAACTTGGATACATCAGCAAATGTCAACCCATAAAGGTTAACCTAGCTTAGTTTTTCGTAGTCAGCCCGCCACGTTTTCTAGCCAAATCGCGTTAGTTGAGCGAGCGGAGCCACCTGTTTGGTGCGCGAAACCCCAAGCGGAAAAACCGAGCGACACGAGACTTATGGAAGGCTAACGATGAACGGACGATTCTGGCGTCAGGCTACCTACGCCATCGCTATTGCTGTGTTTCTTTCAGGTTGCGGCTCTTTTGCGCCGAGTAATGCACCCAGTGCGAATAGCGCGGTCCCTCAGCGAGCGCAAGTGGACGGCCGCACTGGCTCATGGATGGTGCCAGAAGCAAAAAGCCAGAATCTGCTATACGTTTCGGCGTATTCGGACGTACTCGTCTTTACTTATCCTGGTGGAAAGCAGGTTGGCGACCTCAAGGGCTTCACTTCGGCTGCCGGTGAGTGCGTCGATAGCAAAGGCAATGTTTTTATTACAAGCTTCAAACCTCGGGGAGCTAATGAATATGGTCACGGACGGACCAAGCGAATCGCCCTTTTTCCAGCAGATGCGATTCCTCTATCCTGTGCCATCAGTCCGACAACAGGAGACTTAGCAATCTGCGGCTCCGCAAGCTATCTTGAAATCTACAGAGCGGCGAAAGGCAAACCGATAACCTTCCGCGATAAACGCATGCAATACGGGACACTTGTTACGTACGACGACAAAGGGGACCTCTTCTTTCTCGGCATAAAGCCTGGAACGGCCCAACAGCAGCAGCTTTCCGAGTTGCGGAGTGGCTCCTCGCACTTTGTAAACGTGAAAGCCGATGCGTCTATTTACGTTGAGGGCGGCCTTCAATGGAATGATGGGCTTTTAACGGCGATTTCTAATACTAAAAAGGTCAATATCTATCAGTTTCAGATTAGCGGAACAAAAGCCCACAAGGTGGGCGCGACACCTCTTGGCGCACCAGCGTACATCGTGCTTCAGTACGTTATTGACGGCAAGACCGTTATCGTTCCAAATCTTCTGAGCACTACTCAAAGCAACGTGCTCTATTACAGATACCCTGAAGGCGGCGCGCCGACGTTTACACTTTCAGGAAGTGGCGGTGCTCGTGCCGTTGCTGTAAGTCGCGCAGCGTCCTAACCCGCGCTTGGACTTTCCTCATCTTCATTTAAAACTCTAGAACACGGAAAGGATAAGAAAGCAATGTCAGTTTTGAACGGCCTCTTCAATGTAACAGACACCACTGTGTGGGGTGCAGGAAACGCCTTGGTCCCGGACGGCAGCACCGACAATAGCGCCAATCTACAGGCCATGATAGAGTCCCTTCTGAACCCCTCAGGTATAACGAAAGGGCAAGGAGGTACCTTGGAGTTCCCATCGACCGGCGACCCCTCTGGTGGCTCGACTTATGCTTTCAGTTCAACGATAAGCATCGGGCCGGTCGGCGCGCATTTCTATCCCGCCAATATCATCCTTCGCGGCACCGGCGCTCAGGACCGCGGAAACCCTATTTTGCAGATGACTGATAGCGCCCAGGACTTTTTCCTCGTTAACAATCATTCCGATGCAATGGGTGCTCCAGGTAACGACAATATCGCCGGAGTCGTCTTTCAGGACCTGATGATTTCTTTCGTGAATGCGGAAGGCGCGGGAGGCGGGCGAGGCGTCGTCGCAGCACACGGCAACGTCCGCCTTTTGCGCGTAACCTTGGATGAGGTTCCTGATGCGGCGGTTCACTTTGTACAAAGCTTGCACTGCAGCATCATTGATTCCGACATCCGCGTTGAACAGGTCAGCGGTGGAGTCGGACTGCGCCTTGGTGACCCTGATGAAAAGCATTCGGCTATTGAAACGTACGTTGCGGGAACCACTTTCGGATGCTATAAAACCGGCGGGACTGGGATAGAGATATACGGCGCGGAGCATCTTCGCATGGTCAACACCCGTCTCGAAGGCTGGACGAACTCAATCAAAATCGAGCCCAACAACAACACGGACGGCGTTCGAAAGTTGTACTTCGGAAATGTAAGCTGCTTCTCCTCAGAGGTTGCGCTGCAAATCATCCCAAACGGCGGCGCTTCTGATACGAAGACGGTGTATGTCACGCAAGTTTGGTTTGCCCAGTGTGAGTTCGGGCCGGGAAGCAACGTTGGAGACGACAATCCCGCAGGTATCGTGGTGGGTCCCGTAGACGATTATAACATCATTGACACGGTGCGGTTTGTTGATTGCTTTTCGTGCCAATGGCCTGGCCCCGGCCTTCAAATAGACGGCGGGACGAGTATCGAGGTTCTCGGCGGCCATTATTCTTGCAACGGCAACAACGGCGGAGTCAAGCCGCCTGATGTCCAATCAAAAACCGTCCGCGAAAGCGGGTCAGCTCCAGTTCGATTATCTGAACTAACATTTGAAAGGATGTAACTGCCTACGTCTCGCGCGTACTTCTTGCACGTTGGGTCAGCTACGAAAGAGCTAACGGCGAAGACATCCGGCGCAGCAAGAACTCCCAGCAATACTTCAGCTTGCCAAATCGCTTGCTGACCTATTATATCGCTCGCGTCGGTGCCGGTAAGAGTTCCGAGCTTGAGGCAAAAGTTGATGTCGTATTGCGCCTTATTCAAGAGTGCGGACGTGTTTCCCAAGACTCGCTCACGCTCGCGGACCTGAGCAGGCGTATCACTTGGCATTTTTGCTATCGCCGTGGCACTTGTGAGGACGACACCTAGCTTGTCGGTACCGTCGCAAGCAGCCTTGGCATGAGCCGTTAAGGACAGCACCAAACCGAAAGAGACAAGAACAGCAATCTTAGTCAATCCGTAACTCCTCAAAGTAGACACGCTTCGCAGGCGTGACGCTCACAAAAGCGCGCCCCCTCCACCTCTTCCACCCCGTCCTAGTGTACCCCATTTTGGGATACGCTATAGAAGCCTTCTATCATCTGCACCATGGGGTCTCCCGGCGGGTGAGCAAGTTGCAGGCAAGTAGACCCCTTCGTTCCAAACGAAAGTAACTTCTTTATGATGCCAGAGCTTGAGCATGGCAGGCACGGTGATACGAGTTTCCGTAGAGGCCGCGAACCTCGGCGTCTGCACCGCCGCAATACTTGCAAGTGGCCTTCCCTTGAGCTTCGGGCGCGCTCTGGTCTTCTACCCTTACGGCGGCGGGTGTCATCGCGGCTGATGGAATCTCTCTCTGACAAAAGCGACAAACTGAGGCGCGAAGCGGTATCGAGGAAAGGCAGTATGGGCATTTGTGGAGTTCATCATCTCGGTATTCGGGCCGTGGCATGAACGCGAGAATGACCAGCGGAATCGGCCCGAAGAAAAACGTCGCGATAAGCCACGTCGGCGCATAGCGATTCTTGGCCCGGCAAACTGCAAACACTAACGACCACAGAACGACGACGAGTATCTGCCATGCAATGTATGCGCCGAAATAGTCAGTACCATGCGCCGCGTTGCCCGCGAAGCTCGTGGCTTTCGGGTGTACGCTCGATGCTTTACCATGCGAGGCTGAGATGATTGTGGAGCGTCCCGCTAGAACGCGAGTCAAATGAAAGAGCGCGGCGATGCTCTGCGAATGACTGAGAGTGATGTGATTCGTGCCGTTGTCAAACATCTGGAGGCTGACGGGTGGACCATTAAAAGCACCTGCACTGAAAAGCAAACCGGCATTGACCTTAAAGCCGAACGCGGCAACGAGGGATTCGTCTTGGAGGCGAAGGGCGGAACGTCAAGGAAAGAGGGAACCGGCCGTTACGGTAAGGGTTTTACTACCAATCAGCAGCGAGACCATGTTGCCAATGCTCTATTAACAGCATTGAAGTTGCATTCGAGTGAACCCAAGTCGCAAGTGGCGATTGCCTTTCCCGATACGCCAAGCCATCGCCGTCACATAACAGCGGCCGCAGACGCCCTTAAAACGCTTTCAATATGGGCATACGTCATTCACCCAGACCAACGGGTCGAACGAATCGTCTAGGTCTGTTGCCATTCAGAATCCTGAAAGGCTCGACACAACAGTGAAGCCGCGCTCGAAGAAGAAACTTCAAGAAGTATCGGTTTTTGACGGTAGCCTTCATGGTATAATCTGAACATGAGTAGCGGCTTTCTAGGCTTCTTCAAGAGAAGGCCACCAGAGCTAAAGACACTTGGCAAGTGGCTCTGGAACAATGACGTTGACCTTCTCGGTCAGACGCAAGAAAGAGCAAACGTCACGCTCTTCAAAGGGCTAGTCGAGTCCGATGTTATCAGCGTGGCGTCTGGAAACGCCTTTTCGAAAACCGAAGCGGACATTATCGCGGGACACCTGACGAACCTAGTAGACGGCGGGTATTTGTTCAAAGACTATGAGGCTAAGACCAAGGACGGTCGCCTAATCGACGCTGCGGAAAGAACTCGCGACCTAATCCTTACGGGCGAATATCCTGAGCTTAGCGCCCTCTCAGTGATGGTCGGTGCGCTTTTGGCTATCCGACTATGGTATGCACTGCGGTTCGAGGAATGCGTTAAAGTCGCGAGCCACGTCGTCTCAATCGCTAACGAAAAGGGCGGCGCTGAGGCGCTTCGCGTCCGCGGCTTTGCGTTCTTTGCCCTGGGGGATTACGCGGCTGCGCAAGCCGACATTTCGGAAGCGCAGCGCCGCGAGCCTGGCCTTGTCGGGATTAACGAACCGCTGAAGGCGCTTGCGAAGCTCACGAATACCCCGAGGCCGAAGGACCACGAGCCTGCGGGCGTTGCAAAGATGCGAGGGACGTTGCAGACGTTATTGCGCATCCTAAGGCTTGCTGCGGTCGCGGCGGGCAGCGCCGAGAAGTCGAAAACTCCACTGTCGGACTTCGCCGCCCGAGCGGAGCAAGTGGAAGGCATGATTAAGTCCGACGTGCTGGTCCGAGAACAACTTACTGCGGGAGACGTGGCCGACTTCGCAATGTGCGCAATGAGTGCGCAGATTGCTCTGACGCAATACCTGCTTACTAGCCAGCGTCCCGGCCAAGGCGCTCTACCAAGCGCACAAGAGATTCGAGAAGCCTTCGGCTACTGTTCGATTTACGTGGCCGGTACGCAAAGCATTAACCCGAACGTAGGCCCTGCGTTTGCGGAAATGGCGGAAGGCTTTCACGAGGCGGTAGAATCACTGTTCGCTCGACTCGATGAATCGAGGTTTGACCTTCGATGACAGGCGGTCATCTATACAGGGGCCAATCGTAAACCAAGGGTTTGACGGACGCGCTCCTGCAGGCTACAATCGGTGTGGTGGTTCTCCCGTACCATGGAGCCAACCACGCCGCCGAACCCGCAATCCAATGCGGTAGGAAACGGATGACGTTGGGTCGATGGAGTGTAAGCCAGAAGGCCGAAAAATCTAGTAAGATTCTTCTCCGCCTCGGCGATTGTTCTGACGAGAGCTTCGGTAGACGTGCCGAGGCTCTCGCGGCTTTTAAGGTCTTGTGCTCGAATCCTGACCCTCGTTTACGCACTGAAGGTAGTCCGCCATTGCGCGGTCCCCGTTGAGCACGAACTGCAGACCGGCTCGCCCCTCAGCGGGATGACCACTTATTGACCACTTATTTTCACGAGGAGGCTCGTTAGAATACACGCTCGGGTCTTCCGCCCCCTACGCGAGAAAGTCTTATTTTATGGGCTTTTTCGGCGCGTTAAGTGGTCGAAAAGGAACCTGTCGGGCTCACCCCAAAAATCCTTGACACGGAAGAGGTCATAAGTTCAATCCTTATACCGCCCACCATATTTATATAGCTTTTTGCGAGTCGAAGTTTGCCGCGTGTAGTACGCCGGAAACTGGTTATTGAACCAAGTGAACGCGGATCGTGCGCTCGAAGCCTTTGAGCCGAACTTTGCCCAGGTCCACAAATGCGAGGCCTTTGCCCATGCATAGCTCAGCGATCGCGTCCGAGACTAAGGTCTGCTCGGGTTTCGCGTGCGAGCAAATGCGCTCGGCTAATTGCACGGTCGATCCAAAGAGATCGTTGCTGTTTTCGACAGGTTCCCCCGCTGCGGCGCCGATTCGAACCGTGACCGCGCAATCGGTCCTTTGTGCCGGATGTTCGGCCAAACCCGCCTGAATTTGCGATGCGCACCGCACGGCGGAGACTGCCGATGTAAAGGCAGCCATGATGCCATCGCCGGTATGCTTGATCTCATGCCCAGCATTAGCCGCCAGAGCGTTTCGCACCACTGGGTCGTGAATCTCTAAAAGCTCCATGCAAGCCTCATCGCCAAAACGTTGCGTTAACGACGTCGATTCGGCGATGTCGGTGAAGAGAATAACGCGCACCCCAGAATCGCGCTCCCCCTTGCGCCCTCCAGGCACGAGAGCCGCGCCGCCCTCATCCACCTCGCACCCGCCTAGGAAACCGTTTGCTATCTCGGGGGCTACCTCAATAATCTTCTGCGCCATTAAACCGTGCGCTTCGCGATGCACTTGCGCGGCGGCCTCACTGTTCGGCGCGGTGCAGAGACAAAAAATCTTGCCTTGGCCTTCGTTTAGCCAATACTTGTGATACTCGACGCCGTACTTCGCTTGGACGTGTAAGTCGGCAAGATGCGCCTCGGCGACCGCTTCCGCCGTTGCTCCGGGAACCTCGTGGATGTCCATGTACATCGGCATGCGGCTTTAAGTCAATTGCTTCTGGATACGAAGATTTCCGGAGGCTGACGTAGGCTCTGATAAACGACGCAATAACGCTCTGTCAGTCGAACTAGCGTGTTCAGCTGTTCCTCGGTCGCATCGGAATCCAAGTCGAAGTGAAGTCTGATCTGCGTAAACCCGACCGGGACCTCTTTGGCGACGCCCAGCGTGCCGCGAAAGTCGAGGTCTCCCTCGACGCGTACGACGCCGTTTCGAAGGTCAACTCCAATGGCTGTTGCAACGGCGCCAAGCGTTACGCCGGCGCACGCAGCGAGCGCCTCGAGCAGCATGTCGCCCGAACACGCGCTCAAGCCGTCTCCGCCGCTTGCCGGATGCAGTCCGGCTGAGACGAGCGCCTTGCCTGTCTGTACGCTGCACGTCACGCCCTCGCCAAGACGACCCTCGGCCTTGAGAGTCACGACGGCCGATTCGGGCGACCGCTTATACCGTTCTTTTATTGGCGCTTGCAGAGCGCGAAGTTCATCAGCATTCATAAAACTGGCTGGTGATCGGTTCGGCGGGCTGGCGAGCGTTTCCTCGGCAGCCGATTCCTCAAAGCCTCACTGAGCTCGTCCGAATGCGAGTTCCCCTTCGCTGTTTTTCGCTGTACTCGGGCTTTTTTGCAAGACGTTTGGCGTTGAGCGTCAGTTCTGCGAGAGCGGGAACCTTCCGTTGGTGGCGATCACGTACGTTATTCCGGTTAGCAGCTCTTTTTCACGTAAGTCGGGAAGACCGAAAGTGGTTATGCCGTCGCCGCCAAACTTCGTGCCTAACAGCGAGTAAAGCGCGACATTGCCGTTGATCTTGAGGAGCTGACCAGCGCACTTTTCCCACCCGCGGGGCGGTAGGTACTTCGGAAGGTAGGCGACGAGCGAGAGCTGGCCGATCAGAGGATTGATCGCGCGGTTCGGGCGTTCGAAATCTTTTCGTCTAGGATAGATCCCTCGCGTTGCTATGAGATATGAGAGGCCTTTGAGCGGTTCGTGCCCGCGCAGATCCGGAAGCCCGTACGTCGTTTGGCCGTCGCCGCCGAACCGCACGCCGAGAAGCGAGAAGAGGATAACGTTTACCTTGATCGGCAAAATTTGTCCGGCGCACTTTTCGAAGTGTACGGGGACGTAGTCGTAGGGAGCTAACATGATCGAGCCGAGCAGCTGATCGTCGGTTTCTGCCGAAGCCTTATCCGGCGCGGCCGTCAAGGCAGCGCCGCCGACCGAAGCCGGTACCAAAGTTGAACTCGCACAGCCGGCAAGTGCCGCGCTTGCGCCGCTTAGTACGAACGCTTGGCGCTTCATGAGGGCGGAGCCCCGTTTGTCACGATGTAGTATTTCACATCTTTGATAGGCTCTTTCTCTCGAAGGTCGGGCAGCGCAAAGTCCGTTACTCCGTCGCCTCCGAATTGCGTTCCGAGCAATTTGAAAAGCTCGGAGCCTTTAACCGGCAAAAGCTGGCCGTCGCTCTTATCAAAGCCTTCGGGTGTGTAGTCGTATGGCAACAAAATCAGCGAACCTTCCAACCAAGGCGATTCGTACATGAAGTACCCTCCTAGTGCTGCGGCCGTTTCGGCTTTTCGAAAGCCGCGACCTCTGCTTGCTACACGGGCGAGCGTTCTGGCTATTCAGCATATGAAGCGCAACGAGCTCTTCGAGCGGAAGCGTACGCCGGAACGAGTCGCACTCGATCACGCGGCTTGCCCGCAGCATAGCCGGCGCGTACGATCGTTGAACGCCTTGCAACGCCCTCGGCGTGACCGACCGTTGGCGCAGGCCGCTTTATCTGGCGGCGTCCTTCCCACAGTTCATCGTAAGCGGAGTTCAACGCTTCTTGAAGTCGTTCCGTGCCGAACGATTAGATGCAGAACCGTTCCGGCGCGAGCCGTTACCAATTTCAACAGGTCGGCGCTGGAGAGCTCCTCTGCGCGCTCCCCATTGACGGTCGAAATCCTATCTCCAACGACGATCCCCATCGCGGCGGCGGGAGAGTTTTTCCGAACGGACACGACCTCGAAGTAGGCTGGCTCGTTTTTATCAAAGCCCAGGCCCGAGCGGTTTGGCGGGAATGCGAGCGGATGCAAAGCGGGATCGAGATAGAGCACGCGCGCTTTGTAATCGAACGTCGGAATGAATCGCGACAGCACGGTGAGCCCCAGGTCCCCGGCCTCCGTCCACGATGAAAACGCACCCGTCTTCATCTGGGTGAAGTCCGCCTTGAGGTTCTTGATATCGCGATCGCCGATGGCGAAGCTCGATAGCGTTTGCTTTTGACCCGTGTTTGAGCCCCCCGTGCCCTGACCGTGCACCACATCACCCTTTGCGTATTTTGCCAGGAGCCCCGAGTTGCGGAGAAAGTCGCCGTATAAGATCACCATTCCGGCATTTCCGGTATCGACGCCAAACGACCCGGCGCGACCGTCGGCCGCGGCGCGGGCGAGCGGCATGTCCTCTTGAAAACGGATTGGGACGGCGGCCCCACGGCCGCGATAGCTGAAGTTTCGCAGCGAGGTCAGCGTCAAGAGTCTTCGGGTGTAGTCGACGCGAATCGCGTAGCGCTCAAACCATTCGAGCCCAAGGATCCCGGCGAGGGGCACTCTTTGCCCGCGTTCGTAGAATGAATAGGGATAGGGAATAATCAAAAAAGGCTGATCCGTAAGCTCGGCGTTACCGATCCGCACGTTCGCTACCCGCGTATACTGGAGCGCGATAGTTCCGGCGCCGGCGCCGCCGCTGACGCCGGCTCCAACCCCGCCTAAGCCGAGGGTACGCGCGGCGACGGCATCGAGAATCGCATGGCCCCCGGTATCGAGAATAAACGGCATCGGCGAGCGACCGTTGATCGAAGCCCACACCAAGAGCTGATACCCTTCGAGCGTCAGCGGCACGACGGTTGAGCTGGCATTGTCGAGCATGCGCGCATTATCGAGCGCAGTGGGCTTCTTGAAATCGGCCGAAGCGCTCCGCCTCAAGACCTGGTAACGCCGGACGTCAATTTTGTAACCATCGGCCGGCTCGAATACCGTGCCGGAGGATATTGAAAATGGCAGCGCCAGACCGCTAACCATCCGATAGTCGCCAAAGGTGGTAACATCGGTCGACGTCGGCGTCCGAATAGCGATTGTGCTGATGAGACTACTTTCCTTATCGATCGATAGGACCGCAGGTATGCCGCCGGGAGGTTGAATTCGAACGAGTGATACGCCCCCCTTCGCGCCACTCGAAGGCGCCGCGCAGGAAAGAATCGCCGTCGTGCTCGGGTCGAGATAACCGCGCCGCGCGATGTACGATTCTGTAATGGCACGCGCTCGGGGATACCACGAGTCGTAGGGATGTACGCCCCCGGAGATGTCGCGCGACCAAACGGTCCGCCCGTCGAACACCTCGACGCTGGCACCCGCGACCGGGAGAGAAAGGCGCACGGCGTAGCGGCCGCCGCGCACGTCGTAACGGGTTTCGCCCACTCCGCGCAGTCCGGAGCTCACGGCCGGGCCGGAGGCGACGACCTCTCCGACGGGATTCCAAGACGCGCCTCCCGATGCCGCGCGCACACGCGCGAGCAATGCCGCAGCACTGCAGAATCCGCTCCCAGGTGAAGCGGCTACCGGATAGCCGGCCACGCTCCCGGCGAGCACGGTGAGAACGGTCCGACAAAGAGCAGCGGCCATGGCCTTAGCATAAGCCCTCGGCAAAACGCCGTCTTGAAGATTCTTAGCGCGTGAAGACGCGCCGGTAGCCGGCGGGCCCCAGCCCGAGCTCCTGGCTAAACGCGCGTGTCAGATGGCTCTGATCGCTAAATCCGCAGGCTAGCGCAATGCGGGCAACGGAGGCATTTGTCGTTAAGAGCAGCTTTGAAGCATGGCGGATACGAACGCGCAAACGATACGCGTTTGCCGTCATACCCACGTGCCGGCGGAAGGCGCGGCTGAAGTGCGTCTCGTGCACGCCGCCGATAACGGCCGCATTGCGCAGCGGCATCGGCTGCAGCCATGGAAACTTTTCGATGACGTACGGCAGCCAGCGCGGTCCGTCAGCCGGCTCCCCCGGAGGGCGATCGAGAAGAGCCGCCTGGAGTCGCTGCACCGCCGGCAGCAGTTCGTTCCGGCAAGAAAAGAACGATCGCACCACTCTTCGTACCAGCTCAGCAACCGGAGAGTCGTCGAGTGTAATGCTCGTGCGAGGATACCGTGTTCGCGCCGGCGGAAGCTCTACGTTAAACAGCGCGTGTCCCGCGTGAAAGCATCGGCGTGATTCTCGGCTGCATCGTGCACCACGATCATGCCGGCTCGGCAGCCATCCGGGACGGTCTCACAGACCTCCACGTACGACCCGCTGAGAACGATCGTTACAAATGCCGATTCGTGTCGATGACCGTGGAGCATCCCGCGGCAACGATGGTCCGTTTCGAAAACGGCGCCGGCATCGGTCAGGCACTCCATCGAGGGCTGCATTCGGCGGTACGCGCTTGATCCCCGTTGCCGTACGACCCTCTGCAGACGGATATCGGATCAACAAATGTCAAAACGCACTTGGCCCCCCTTGATAACTCTCGATTCGTCCGCCAAAGGAATGCAGTTAGCCGCCGTTAATGCAATGCGGATGTTAAGCCTTGCACTCGTCGGCGCACTCTCATCGCACCATCCGGGGCGGTCGACCATTCCATTTCAATTCGTCGACAACCGCATCGTCATAGAGTGCAGGATCGACGGTCAAGGGCCGTTCGCAATGATCCTCGATACCGGCTCGCCGTCGATCGCCATAACGCCGCAAGCGGCCGCTAAACTCGGGGTCGCCGTACAGAATGCGGGTACCGTGGCGGGCGCCGGAAACCGCGCTGCAAAAAACGGGCGGGCAATCATTGCGACGCTCTCGCTCGGAGACCTGACGTTCACGAAAATGGACGCCGACGTGCTCGATCTCACCGAGATCCGGACGAAGCTGCGTTTTCCGCGCCTGGACGGCATCATCGGCTATCCCGTGCTAAAGCAGTTCGCCACGTTCGTCGACGTTGATACGATGACGATCGCCTTCTCGCGCGACGAGCCGCCGCGGCCTTCGAACGCCACGGCAACGCACTTCGAAGGGGTCCTCCCTCAGATTTCCGGCGAGATCGACGGCGTCGCCGGCAAGCTGCTCGTCGACTCGGGCGATCGCTCCTCTTTGACGCTCTTCGGTCCGTTTGCGAAGCACAATGGGTTCTTCAGCCGCTATCCTTCGAAGAAGAACATCGTCACGGGATACGGCCTTGGGGGCCCCGTTTACGCCGACGTCTTCGAGCTTCCCAGCCTCGACGTTTTCGGCTCGCATCTCGTGAACGTTGTGACCCGTGCGTCAAGACAAACGGGCGGCGTCTTTGCGAGTACGGCCGACAGCGCGAGCATCGGGACGGGCGTCTTGAAACGCTTTAATATTGTCTACGACTATCCGCACAACTTGATCGTTGCGTGGCCCAGCGGTTACTTTAAAAAACGTGATGCCTTCGTTCCGCCCGGAACCTGAATCGCTTTCACATCCCAACGACGACGCCCCAGCATTAGCCACCGAGCGGTCGCCTTCTTCCCGATTTCCTCGCATGGCTGCGGGGCCCTGGCCCGCTCGAACTCCCGGCGTCCAGGCAACGCCTACCGCGGCGTCGGCGGCGGTACGTACAGCGGCGACGACATCGCCTTGATGTTCGCATAGCGTTCGAGATCCGCGGGAAGGCCCGCGATGACGTCCCCGAGATTGAGCGGTGCCGCGCATTCGCGACGAACGATCTCGCGCAGCATCGCGGGCAGCTCGCTCCAAATGGGCCCCTCACCCGAGATCTCCCGCAAATGGTTGTAGCGTCCCACATCTTTGGCTACGCTCATTGCAAGACGCGCCAGCGCGGCCGCGACGGCACTCGCAACCACGATCGTGACGATGCGCTTCGTTCTCATCCACTCGTTATTCCCGGGCCGCGCGGACCGAACCGCTTTCGGCGCTCGCTCCCTTTATAGAATGCCGGCGCATCGGGGTAAAGCAGCGCGTAGGAGCCGCGCGCAGCCAAAACGGAGACCAGTAAAATGAGTGAGGTACCGACACCGATTCCGACCCCGCAGCCCGGTGAAGAACGTCCGAACCCGGGCCCCGACCCCGTCCTGGATCCCGACGACGATGATGACGACGACGACGATGAAGATGACGAGGGCGTTTAGGATGTGCCGGTTGGACCGAACCGTTCCGTCTTGATACGCGCCGCCGCATAGCCCGCCTGCGTTAGGAAACCCGTTGCCGCCTCAACGAACCCGGTCGGCCCGCATACGTGCGCTATCGGGTTCTCTGATACGGCAAAGGCATTGGCCGCGATAAGCGGCGCATCGATGCGCTGCGGCCCTCGCGTCGAATCCACGGGCGCCGCTCTCGTGTAAGCGAACGTAACCGCGAGGCCATCGTTAGCGGCCGCTAGCGCGCGCAGCTCGTCCGCGTAGTAGATCGCTTCGGGCGAGCGCACGGAGTAGAGCAAGCGAAAGGGCGCGCTCGCCCCCGCCTGGCGTCGGCTGCGAATCATCGCCATCAGCGGGACGATCCCCGATCCGCCGGCGATCAGTTGTGCCGGCTCGCGCTGATCGGGCTTCCACACGAACCATCCGCCGATGGGTCCGAGTATCTCGAGCGGGTTTCCCGCCGCGATGGCCTCGACGAGATAGGGCGAAACTTCGCCCTCGGGCATCAGCTCGACCGTCAGTTCGAGCCGCTCGCCCATGGCTGCGCTCGCGATCGAATACGTTCGCACCGCCGTGTAACCATCTGCAGCACGGAGGCGTACGTCGACGTGCTGACCGGCATCGTGGCCGGGCCATCCGGGAACGTCGAACACCAGCGAACTCGCCGTCGGCGTCTCCTTCCGCCGTTCGACCAGCTTCGCGACGTACCAGCTCAGTCGCCCGTGTATCGCTGTTCCCGCCACGGATCTCCGTACATGTTGTAGCCCAGCCGCTCCCAAAAGCCCGGCTCGTCCGCGCGCATCAACGTCAATCCGCGCACCCACTTCGCGCTCTTCCAAAAATAAAGATGCGGCACGAGCAGGCGCGCGGGGCCGCCGTGTTCGGGCTCGAGCTCCTTACCATCGAAGGCAAACGCAATCCACGCCTTACCGCCGCGCAAATCCGCGAGCGGCACGTTCGTGCTGTATCCCCCGTACGAGTGGGCCATCGTAAAGCCGGCCGCGGTCTCAATCTCGCCAAGCAGCGTATCGATCGATACGCCTTCCCAGCGCGTGCCGAACTTCGACCAACGGGTGACACAGTGAATGTCCGTATGAATCTCTTCGCTGGGCAACGCGCGAAACTGCGACCAGCTCCAGGCCCGCGTCGCGCCGGTCTCCGTGACGACGGAGAACTCCCAAGCCTCCGGCGAAACCGACGGCGTCGGCCCGGCCGACAGGACGGGAAAATCCTGGGTGAGGTACTGACCCGGCGGCAGCGCGCCGCTGGTACGGCGTCGCTTCCCGACGAACCCCGGCGAGGTGAGCGGCGTGTCGTCCATCCAGCATGCTCCTAAACGTTCGGCTAAAATCCTGCGCACATCGCAGCACGAAATCCATCCGGCAGCGCTTCTTTTTCGCATCTGGTAGGCGGCATTTCTTACTTGGCGCCGGCGCTTGACCGCCCTCCGAGCCAAGCGTTTCACTTGTCCTTCTGGGTGGTATCTGGACTAAACTATGCCGCCCCTAACCGCAATAATCGAGATTGCCGACCAGCGCGAAGGTGACGCCGAACCCAAACGCGCCTCAACATTGATTGTTGACGCGCTGGGCTTTCGAGATCCACAAGGGTTGGGCAAAGCCGGCCAAGAGTCCGAAGTCCTTTCACTCGCCGCCGTGAATCAGCGATTGCTGACGCTCTTTACGCCCCAAGAGATCGCCGCCGTCCTCGATCAGATTCTGCGCCTGCGATTCGCGCTCGGCGTCGTTGCCAACGTCCCGCCGCTCTAAACGGCTCTCGGCGGAGAATTTGGAAAAGCGCCCGGCTGGGCGCACCAGGTCAGCGGGCTCCCTACTGCTCGTCCGGCGCGACATAGTCGTCCGCCGAATGATGCATGAAGAACTTCGGCGGGTGCGGCGCCGCGATGGGGATGAACGGCAGCGGCTTTTGCATGAAATCGAAGTTATCTTTGGCGGGTGAGGCCGCGCGCCGGTCGGCCGCAGCCATCTGCGGTAAGCCCCAGAGGTCCTCGGCGAAGCGCAGCACGCTCGCGGTTTCGAACCGCACGTGTGAGATGTGGCCGCGCTTGATGTAGGGTGAAAGCATGACGAGCGGCACGCGGAAACCGAGGCTGTCGCGATTGAGGTACGGCGGCGCGACGTGATCGTAGAGACCGCCCCAGTCGTCCCACTGAATGAAGATCGCAGTCGAGTTCCAGAACTTGCTCTGACCGACGGTGTTCACCAGCGCCGCCACCCACGACGGCCCGTACCCGCCGGGACAGTTCACGTGGTCGGAGTCGTCGCAGACCGGCGTTATCCACGTGAAGTTCGCAAGCTTGCCCGCGCGCACGTCGGTGATAAATCGCCAGTTCGGCGAAATGACGTCTTGCGTCCAGTCCGGTCCGTTGTAGATGTGATCGATCGCCTGATAGCTCGACCACGTCCCGCCGTCGCCGCTCGACGCGCTGCCGTATCGGATGGCATAGAATCGCCAGGTGCGACGCGCGTGGTCGAGCTCATCGCCCAAGGTCGTGTAGTTGAAACAGGCGGAAATCGACAAGCCGTACGTGCGCTGCACCGTGATCGTCCCGACGCGGTTGTCGCTGACCTCGCAGCCCCAGTAGAAGCTAGTGGGAAGGTTCACTGCCCACTGCGCCTGCGCGGCGATGATGTACTGATGCGCCACAAAACTCTCGTCGATCTGCGACTGGAACATATGGTCGGCCAGCGCCCCCTCGCGCGCCATTGCGAAGTAGGGCTTCGATTCGCCCGCCGGCGTGTACGTGTACTGAGGATGTAGGATCCCGTGGGCGTTGTAGTACTGCTCGCGGTCGAAACCGTTCATCCGGCAGTGCGTGCCCGGAAGGTCGCCCGGCGGCGCGTTGCAGGCGGCGAACATCGCGTCGGCCGAATGATCGATATCGTAGTGCGCGTTGAGGTCGACCGGGTGAAGCACGATCGTTTGTCCGTGCGAATTTTTCCCGCTCGAAACGGTATCTGCGCCCGGATAATTGTGGAAGAGATTGTCGAAGCTGCGATTCTCCTGAACGATGTAGACGATGTGGGTGATCTTCCCCGCGCCCGTCTCGTTCAGGCCAGCCATCATCGCGTCGCCGCGCATGTACGGCAGCGCCGGATTGCCCATGCCGCAGCCTGCCAGCACCAGTGCCGGAACCGCAAAGCCCGGCGGCCATCTTCTCTTCATGAAGCGCTCCCTTCGAACTGCGAACGAATGAGCCCGCTGCTACGTTTCTAGGATGTCGCTAGGAAAACTAGCAAAGGTCTGGGTTGAATGGTCGTCATTTCAGAACCTAGCGACAGACAAAAAGGCCCGGCGGGATCCCAAACCTGGGGTATCCGTCCGGGCCTTCTTGCGTTTGGCAGCCTGCTCGTTTGGGAATCACAACGCCAACGTCGCACGAGGAGGTATAGCGCAACATGGGCATTCTCGCATGGATCGTTCTTGGTTTAATCGCAGGCGCCATCGCAAAGGCTTTCGTACCGGGGGAAGGGCCCGGCGGAATTCTCGGCGACATCATCGTCGGGATCGTCGGCGCGCTGATCGGAGGCTTCGTCTACGGGCTCTTCGGCCACGCAGGCGTCACCGGGTTCAATATCGGCAGCATCATTTGCGCGATCATCGGCGCCGTGATTCTGCTCGCGCTCATCCGCGCGTTCACTCGCACGCGAACGGTGTAATCTACGCCGTACGTTTTGCCGTAAATAGCACGCGGCCGCAGCTCGTCGCCGCGATCGAGCCGGCCGCGTCGCACGTCAGCATGACTACACACCCCTGTCCTTCTGATAACTAATCGTGATTGCGTAAGGGTAGTCGATGCCGTGCGTGATCTCTCCGCTTACTTGTCCGCCGGCCGGATACTCCCACATTAGAACGGCGCCGCTGATCCCGACGTCGGCTCCGACAAAAGCTTGCGTCGCTTGCCCTCGTCCGCCGGGAAAATACAAGGTATACGGCCCGTCCGGGCGCCCCTCTTCTGGATACTGCAGCGGCGTGGCGCCTACGTAATAGGCTTGGCCGTGCAGCAACGCAACACGGTAAACAGCGTTGTCCGATATGGCAAAATCCTTGCCGTCCCAGGCCACGCCGTAGACTCCGCTCCAGTCCGAAGTCGTTCCGGAGCGCGGAATCGACAAATCGACGAGCTTTGTTCCGCCGCTTGGCAGCCACGCGAAATCCGAGTCGTACGGATATCCCTGAATGCCGTTGGTCACCAGCAGATTGCCGTGTGGATCGTAAGCGCAGCTTCGGAAAGCCCCGAGTGTCGGGTCTGTATAGCGCACCGGCTCGCCGCTTGCGTTGGTCCAGATCGCGATATTGCCCTCGTGCATGCCGTCGTCGTTCGCCACGGCGAGATTACCGGTCGTTGGATCGACAGCGCAGCCGTAGGGCGAGTCCGGGGCGTCGCTCAAGCTGCGCACCGGCTTACCCTTGCCGTGCGCGTATTCGACAAGCGTTTGCGCGGCGTAGTCGGAGATGTAGACGTTCCCGCGTGAGTCCGCGCAGCCGCCCATCGGCTGCGTAAAGCCCGTCAACACCCCAACGAGCTGTTGACTCTTATAGGTGTAGACGGTGACTTCGTTGTCGGAGTCGCTGACATAAAGCAAGTCACCGCTAGAGGCAGCGCTA
Organism: Candidatus Cybelea sp.; assembly: GCA_036489315.1. NCBI lineage: Bacteria > Bacillati > Vulcanimicrobiota > Vulcanimicrobiia > Vulcanimicrobiales > Vulcanimicrobiaceae > Candidatus Cybelea > Candidatus Cybelea sp. Next base: position 31,831 of record DASXFZ010000060.1, on the reverse strand, counting down.
TTCATCCACGAAACGATCCCTTTGCTCGCGATCGCCGCGGGCAGCGCGCCGCCGCCGGTCGTCGCGGCGCCGCAGCCGGCAAAGAGCGCGCTCGCGGCGCACGCTGCGATGACGATAGGAACTCTCATATGCTCACCGCCGCGCCAACGGGCGCCTGATCGACGCTGCTATTGTTCAATGACGGCGCGCCGCCGCTCGGGAAGGGCCAGACGTACGTCGTGCTCGGCAACGACCTGCAAAAGTCGTAATCCGAACCGGCGATCGAGCCCTTATACACCACGGCCTGCACGAGATCGCACACTTGGCCGCCACCGGAGTCTTCCAGATTCACCGTACTCGTAATGCGGGCACTGGATTTTGCCGGAGCGAGCACGTAGAGGCAACTCGCGTATCGGTTGCCGCACGATTGATCGCCTACGATCAGCCGATTTGCCGCTGCGTCCCACTGCACCATGCCGGGATAATAGATCGTCCCGCCTGTCACGGCGATCGTTTTCGCCGACGAGGCGCCTTTCGCAAGCAACGAAAGCATGAAGTTTCCGTCGGCGTCGCTGCCGTCGAAATAGAGATCGCCCGTTGCGTCGTACCCCCGAAGCCGTAGTAGTACTGTTTCGGGTTCTGGTGCGAAGACGCTTCGCCGGAACCATGCTTGTAGACGAGGACATCGCCTGCCGAGCTTCCATCGAAGAGCACCATCACCGCCAGGTTTCCGGTCGCGGGGTCCCACGCACAGGCGTCGGGCGAACCGCCGGCGACCTTAAGCTCGTTCTCTAGGCGTCCCGCGTGGGTCACCTCGTAGACGGTTTGCGCGGCGGCGTCGGTGATCCACACGTTTCCCTTGTTGTCGGAGCACAAACCTTGCGGCTGCGCGAGCCCGGTAATCGTTCCTTGCACTGCCAGCGTAGCGAGGTCGTAGATATAAACCGATTCCGTTTCCGCATCGGAGACGAACAGGGCCGGAGCTTTCTTCTTCGCGAGGCGCTTCGAGAACCACGATGGGCGCCGATCGGGATGAGCGACCGGAAGCCGGTGCGCGATCGACGGGCCAAACCTGTCGAGAGGTATGCCGTTCGGAACGGAGCCGCCGCTGCCGCACGCAGAGGCCGCAACGATTGCGAGCAGCGCCGGCGCCGTTGCGATGAACTTCGTCGGCGTCATCGCGTGCGCAGGCTTACGGCTTCGCCGACCGGGTCGTCGAGATCGGCGGTGAGTTGGTGGACGGGAGCGCCGAGCGACGGGTACCTCCAGTAGGCCACGAAACTCTTGCCGCTGTCGCTCTCGCCGCCGGCGACAATATGCGTCGCCTGCGCCTTCCCGAGGCGATAGAGCGCGATTCCTGTAGGACGGCCGTATTCGCCCGAGAGGTGGAGCGTGTCGACCAGCACCGCCTTGATGTTGATCTTGTAGCGATAGAGGTTACCGTAGCTGTCGACTACCCAGTATTTGCCGTCGTACGCGATGCACTGCACAGCGGGCCAACCGTCGGACCTGGAGTAAGGGTTGGGCAGCATGATGCTGAGCAGCGACTTGCTCTTGTTCGGAAGGTAATAGAACTCGATATCGTAATAGGAATAGTAGTAGGAGTAGTTGTTCTGATCCGTCGTCAGCAAGTCGCCGTGATTGTCGTACGCGAGGCTGGTAAACCCGCCCGCGCCCTTGCCGTAGAATGTCGCCTTCGCCGCGCCTTTCTTGTAGATCGCGATGTTGCCGGTATTGCCATAGTAGGAATGGTTATCGATTGCGTAGTTCGCAACCGCAAGATTGCCGGTCGTCGAATCGACGGCGCAGTCGTACGGCTTGTACGGCGAGTCGTCGAAGGTTCTGATCTTTTTTCGTACCGCCGTGTGGGTACTCGACGATCCTCTCCGTACCGGAGTCCGTTACGTAAATGTTCTGCGCGTTGTCGGCGCACATGCCCATCGGCTTCGTGAGATCCGTCAGCACTCCGACGAGATTGCGCTGCCAGTAACGATAAATATTAACGAGTCCGTTGCCGTTGGAGACATAGAGGAGATTCTGGGGCCCAAGGCCGGCGGCGGCCCACGAGTCGCCGGCGCCCTGCCGTGCCGAGGGCGCCGCCGCAAGAAGTGACGGCGCAGGCGCGAAGCCGCCGTTGCCTGCGCATCCCGCGACGAGCGCCGCCGTGCCGGCGAAGAACCCCAGGCGAAGTTGACTAAACGTCTTCATAAAAAGCTTGCTCCTTTACCACGGTAAACCGGGCACGCTTCTCTTCGACTCGATGCCCGATCGACTTTTCCGGCAGCCGAAAAACGGACGCCAACGCGGCCCAAAATCCTTCGGTCCGGGCTACGCTCGCGCGCACGTGACGATGAGATCGTATGGTTGGTGATCCTCCGTGCCGCGAGCGTGCACCGTCCATTGTTTGGAACTCACCATTGTAATGACGTTCGTTGCGTTCGACGTCATTTTACCGTCGTTGAGCTTGCCGGTGTAGGTGACACCGTCGACCGACCTTTGCGACTCGCTCGCGCCGTTAGAATCGGCGCTGACCGTCCAGAATCGATGCGCCGTATCGTCGTAGCCGAAGTACGCGTCCTCCGAGCCTTGCGGTGAATACAGGTGCCCGTGCAGCCTGTTTCCCGGCGCTACCGCGTACTCGGCAGAATACGCGCTTCCACCGCCCTTGCAGTTCCACTTGCCCTCGAGCAGATAGTTATATACGCTCATCTTCCCGGTGAGCGCGGTCGACGCGGCGCTCGATGGAACGGCCGCGAAAAGCAGCGATACGAAGAAGGCAGCGGCTGCAACACGGATGTTCAAGAGAGTCCTCCCTTTTGCGGGTATCCACGCAATGGCAGACCGATTCGGCAGGGCGCACGCCTTTCCCAGCCCCGAGGGTTCCGCTCTCCGCGTTAGGCGCCCGCGCCCTGCGTTGCTCGATCTATCGGCCTTCGAAAAAAGAGCATCGTAGCAAAGACCACAGCGAAGCCGGTACGTGAGTCGCGGCGACTACTCCGACTTTACTTCCGTAGGTCGAGCGAACCGACGTCATAGGTGATGTGGTCGGCGGTAGCACAGGTCACATCGGTCGCACCTTCGATGCCGAGCTTGAACTTCGAGGGAATTGGCCTATCCGCCGATTTCGTAATACACGCGCTGACACGGACGGTGAGCAAGTCGAAGCGGTTTGCCGGAATATAAAACGTGTGCTCCTGGCTGAAGTTGCCCCCCGGTTCCAGTTCGCTCTCGTGGGCCGATGACGGGTCCCCGATGTCCGTAATGAAGCCGAAGCCGTACACCGGCGTCGGCTTCGACAACGTGAAGTACGTGTGCAGGCTGTCGCGAAGGTGTGGATCGTTGGTCGGTTGCGGCGAGAGCGTCATCTTCGTCCCCAGCACCGTTACGGCGTAGCCGACAAAATAGAAGCGCACCGCTCCGGAGTTCTTAAAGGCGGTCTTCAGCGAAATTCCCGTCGCGCCGTCGCGCTGGCTCGTCTTTTGGAGCGTTGCGGAGACCTCCGTCTGCATGTCGGTGAACGACGGGACGATCCGGTTCTCGTAAATGAAAACGTAGAACGCCCATGCGCCCGCCAGAACGATCGCGACGATCTCGACCACGTCGCGAACGAGGTGGATGGCGTGCGAGCGGTGCTCCGGGTCGCGGCTCGAAAACAGCATGGTCGCGTGCTAGGGCGTTTCACGCAATATCCTGCGGATCCCGCAGCCGAACCACGGGACCGGCGCGAAAGCATCCGCCTACATGAATTTCACCCTGCGGCCGGCGACGACCGGTGACCGGGAATTCGTCGAGTCCGTCTATTTCGAGTCGCACCGCTGGCTCATCGAACGCCTCTTCGGGTGGCGTGGTGATGAGGTCGAGCACGCGCGCTTCGCCCAGCACTACAAAGAGGCGCAGACCACGATCGTCGCGATCGAGGGTGAAGATACCGGATGGCTCTCCGTCGATCGCCGTTCGGGCGTGATTACGGTCGAGCAGGTCTATATCGCCGCGAAGTGGCGCAATCGCGGCATCGGAACGCAGCTTCTCTCCGGCCTCATCGCCGAAGCCGCCGCGGCCGGCATTCCGCTGCGCCTGAGCACCGCGAAAATCAATCCCGCCCTGCGTCTTTACGAGCGCCTCGGCTTTCGCGCGATCGGCGAAAGCGAGCATAAGGTGTTGTTGGAACTGGGCTCGCGCAGAGGCTAGCCAGTTGAAAGCAGATAGCGGCGGCGCTTCGGATCGAGGACGCGTGAATCGCCGATCCGCCGTCCCCCGCATTTTTCGATAACCCGCGCTGACGCGGCGTTGTCGTCGCGGCAGGTCACCAGCGCCTCCGTCACGCCACGCGACGCTAAGAACTTCAGCGCCTCGCGCAACGCAAAGGTCGCGATGCCCCGGTTGCGCTGCTCGGGGTGGACATCGTAGCCGATGTGGCCGCCGACCTTGTGCAGCCATTCGTTGAGCGCCGGCCGAATGCTGATCGCCCCGACGACGGTGCCGTCGTTGACGATCCAAAACTCGTGCGACGGCACCCAACCCTCGGGGAGCCGTTCGCCGCGCGCCCAGTGCTCGAGCAGCTCGATATACGCGAGCACGTCGGTGTGCGCGATCGCGGTTGCCCGCAGATTGTTCTCGGGCGACCATGGATCTTCGCCCGCGCGACGATATGCATCGCGCATCGCCGCAAATGAAATCGCAAGTTCGGTGCAGGGCCGGCGCAACTCGAGAGCCATCGCTTGCTTTTCTCCGGGGCGCGCTCCTTTCCGGCTATCGTGCGCAGGGAATCGGCGCTGGTTTGGCAACGAGTCCTCGATGAACTACGCTCTACCGCATGATGAAGAGCTCTCCGAGCTGACCGAGCGCGCGCGCAACTCGCAAGTGCGAATTGCCACCAAGCACGGTGATATCGTCTTCACGCTGTTCCCGGACGACGCGCCGCTTCACGCGGCCGCCTTCATCAAGCTCGCCGACGCGGGATTTTACGATGGTCTGTTGTTTCATCGCGTCGAGCCCGGGTTCGTCGTGCAGGGCGGCGATCCCAAAGGCGACGGCACCGGTGGCCCCGGCTATCGTTTGAAGGCCGAATTCAACGCGCGCCCGCACGTGCGCGGAACGGTCGCGATGGCGCGCGCGACGCCGCCCGATTCCGCCGGCTCACAGTTCTACATCTGCCTCGACGACGCGCGCTTTCTCGATAATCAATACACCGTCTTCGGCCAGATGAGTGAAGGCTTCGAGGCGCTCGACGCGATCCGGCGCGGCGATGCGATGACCAGCGTGAAGGTCGAGCCGAAAGGCTCGGCCTAGCCGTAAAGTCAAGCGCCCTGCTCTTTTCAGCTAAGGCAGGGCGCTTGGTCGAGGCGCGTTTTCATCCCCGAGTGGATGACTTCGCGCCTTGCTAGGTCCCGGCAGGAACGGCTACCCCATACGACTCAGAGCTCATGACGAGAAATGGCGTGCGTACCCATACTCAATTATCATTGCTTCGCGCGATTAGTTTTTAACCGACACCCGGACAACTGACCCGGACGACTCGAGAGGGCGTCCCTTTTTTCATCGGCATCCTCGCGCAACTTCCGCCGGCGCGCGGGGGTCGAACCGTCTATGAGGATACTCGTCGTCGGAGGCAATGGAATGATCGGCCGGGCGATCGTTGCCGAACTGCAGCCGCGCCACGAAATCGTAACCGCAGGCCGCTCCGGCGGGGACTTCCGCGTCGATATCGCCGATCCGAAGAGCGTTCGCGAACTCTACGCTGCGGCGGGTGAGCTCGACGCCGTTGCTTGTGCCGCCGGAAACGTCAAATTTGGTCCCCTTGAAAGCATGGCGGCCGAAGATTTCGACGCCGGGTTGCGCGATAAGTTGATGGGCCAGGTGAACCTCGTCCTCGCCGGCCGCGAGGCTCTTAAACGCGGCGGTTCCTTCACCCTGATCAGCGGCGTGCTCACCGACGATCCGATTCGCTTCGGATCCTCCGCCTCGACGGTCAACGGTGCACTCGAAAGCTTCGTCCGCGCCGCGGCCATCGAGCTGCCCGATCATCGTATCAACGCCGTCAGCCCGACCGTCCTGGAAGAGGCGATGGAAGGCTACGGCCCCTACTTCCGCGGCTACGAACCGGTGCCGGTGAAACGTGTCGGCCTCGCATTTTCGAAGAGCATCGAAGGGCACCAGACCGGACAAATCTACCAAGTCCTCTAGCGGTAACCGTCCATCGCACCGCTTATAACGACAGTTGCGTCTTGCGCCGTCTTTGATGGCGTTTGATGGACTCGCTCTCGCTGCACCGGTATAGTGACCTGCGTGAAACGCCGTCAAGCCATTCTCGCCACCGCCGCCTCCCTTGCCGCCGGAGCTCTCGCCGGTGCCGAACGAGCGACCGGGCGCGCCGCACAAACGCAGCAGAGGCTCGCGCTGCCGAACAACGGCGTCGTGCAGGTTGCAGTCGTCGTTGGAAAGGGCGCCACGGTCATCGACTTCGCCGGCCCCTGGGAAGTCTTTCAGGATGCGATGTCCCAGAGCGCCACGATGGGCTTTGAGCTGTTCATGGTCTCAGACCGTCGCGAAACGCTTGCGGCCACCGCGGGAATGCAGATCATCCCGCGGTACGCGTACGGCGACCCAAAAATGCCGCAGCCCAACGTAATCGTCATCGGCGCGCAGGGCGAACACACTCCCGCGAAGATCGGCTGGATCCGTGCTGCCGGCGCGCACGCCGACGTCACGATGTCGGTCTGCACCGGGGCCTTTCTCCTAGCGCAGACCGGCCTGCTCGACGGTCTCCGCGCGACGACGCACCACGACTACTACGATAAGTTCGCGGCGAAATTCCCCAACGTTACCCTCGTCCGGGGACCGCGATACGTCGAGAACGACGGCGGAAGACTGTGCACCGCCGGCGGCCTCGCTTCGGGCATCGAACTCGCCTTGCGGGTCGTCGAGCGCTATTTTGGCGAAGCCGAAGCCGAACGGACTGCCTACCTGATGGAGTACACTCGCTCTTCGACCAGACCCCTGAAGCCGGCGTAAACAAGCGTGCCGACCCGCCTGCGTTTCGTCGCCGCGATCGCGCTTCTCACGGTCGCACTCCTGCCGTTGAAGACGCCGGCGGTGCCGAACGTGCACGACCGTTGGCCGGCCTTCGCCCCGGACGGCCGCTCGATCGCGTTCCAGCGCTCGCAAGGAATGTCGATGGACATCTACGTCGTGAGCCTAGACGGTCGCGTAGTGCGCCGTCTAACCCACGCCTCGCCCGGCGTGCTCGCGATGAGCCCCGCCTGGTTTCCCGACGGACGTCACGTTCTCTACACGACCACCGACGCGACGTCGGATTACCCGAGCGGCTCGTTTTTCGAGATTCCATCCGAAGGCGGTCCGCCGCAAGCGCTCGCGCCCGCCGGCGCGCGGGGTCGCAGCCTCAGTCCCGACGGATCGCGGCTTCTCTTCCTGACCAGAGCGTGGGAAGTCGCACGGCTCGATCTGAAAACGGGCAGCGTGACCGTTCTCAGCCGGCCCGCCTCGGGAACGTGGGACACCGAAGCCGCGTGGTCTCCCGATGGTAAGCAGATCGCCTTCGGCTGCAATTTTTCACCGTCGCCGGCGATCGCACGCTCTGCCATCTGCGTCACGAACGCCGATGGCACCGATCGTCACCTGCTGGGCAAACGAAAACGGCGCCGCCGAATGGGTAACGTGGTCGCCTGACGGAACGCAGATCGCTTTTCAAAGGGACGCCAACAACTATACCAGCGGCGAGATCGTCGTCCGCAGCGTACGAACCGGAGCGGAACGCACCATCAGCACCAACAGCGGATGCGCGCTCAACGAGACGCCGGCCTGGTCGCCTGACGGCACGTGGATCGCGCTGCAAGTTAAGACCGCGCGCGGCTACCGCATCGCCCTGATTCACCCCGACGGCTCGGCCTTTCATCTCCTCACCGCAGAATGAATACCCGCTAGTGGCCACGCGGCTGGAACCGGGTACGTTCATCGGCGAGTCGACCTCGAAGCGCTTCGCAGACGCTATTCTGAGCGACGTCGTGCACTGGGAAGGGCGCTCGTTACCCGAGCATTCCCACGAGTGGCCGTATATCAGCCTTCTTCTTAGCGGGATGTACCACGAAAGCGTAAGCGGCAAGCAGGTCGTCTTCGCGCCTTTTACCGCGGTCTTTCACGACCGCGATCTGGTTCACAGCGACACGATCGGCGAAGGCGGCGCGCGCTTCTTCCTGCTCGAGTTCGGCCCCGAGTGGCGCGCCACGATCGAGCGCTTCGGCAACGTTCCGGGCCACGTGCACGAGCTCAACGGTGAGGGCGCCTCTTGGCCGATGCTGCGCCTGTACCACGCTTTCATCTCGGGCGAGCTCTCCGATGAATTGGTCGAAGAGGCCCTCTTCGAGATTTGCGGTTACCTGCCCAATGCCGGTGCCGTTGCGCAAACCGAGCCGCAATGGCTTACGGCGGTCGAAGCGTGGCTGCGCCGTAACTTTCGCGAAGCCTACAGCCTGCAGCGGCTGGCGCGTGACGTCCACGTTCACCCCTCGCACCTGGCGCGAACCTTCATGCGATTTCGGGGCCGAACGATCGGCGAGTCTCTCAGCCGCCTGCGCGTGCAAGAGGCGTGCCGTCAACTCGCCGATCTCGGGCACTCACTCGAGGAGATCGCGACCTCCGTTGGCTTTTCCGATCAGAGCCATATGACGCGCGTCATTCGGCACCTCTCGGGGAATACGCCGGCCGCGCTGCGCAAGTCGCTGCGCTAGCTGCTATCTCGACGGAATCTGCTGGAACGGCCGCGGCGACTGTTTGAAGTCGAACATACTCTCCATGCTGTTCGACGTCACGTCGGTCGTCCCGAGCGGCTTGAGGCCGAACGTCTCCTCGACGAAACGCACGATGCTGCCGAAGCCGTAGACGGTGTGCGAAACGTAACCCTGCGGCGTGTAGGGCGAAACCACCAGCATCGGCACGCGGAGTCCCGGGCCGCCTTGGTTATCGCGATTCGGCGGTGGAATAGGATCGTAGAAACCAGCCCACTGATCCCAAACGATCACGATCGCGGTCGAGTCCCAATACTGGCTCTGGCCGATCGCGTTGACGACGGAGGCAACCCATGCCGGGCCGCCGGCATGCGGATCGCCCGGGATGTCGGAGTTCTCGATCGAGGGGATCACCCACGACATCGCCGGCAGCGTGCCATTCGCGACATCCTTCAGCACGTTGGTCTCAGGGGACGAAATGTGCGCCTTCCACTCGCCTGGATTCTCGGCAACCGCCTGGATCGCGGAGAACGCGTTCCAACCACCAGCGACCCTTTTTGGCGCCGGCGCATAGTACTTCCAGGAGATGTTGCTTGGGTCCAAGCGCGTCTGCAGCGTATCGTATGTGAAGCACGGAAACGGCAGATTCCGGTGGGGCGGATCGAGAACTTTTCCATTTTTTGAGGATGATTCCGATCTGCGTTCCCGGAGGCGCGTCGCAGCCCCAAGGCACCTCGTCGGGACTGTCGATGACGCTCGCTCTTGAGCTGATCTCCGTCCCACCGCGAATGAGATCCTGATGCGCGGTAAAATCGCCGCTGCCCTGCGTTTGGAACATATGATCGGCGACGGCGTAATCGGTCGCAATGGCAAAGTACGGCCGAATCAGCCCGGGCTTAAGATACGTATACGCCGCGCGGCCGTTCACCTCGTAAAAGCCATCCATCCTACCGCTGCCCACCGATTTTATGAACGCGGCGTAGTCATCGCTCCGCGGGCCCCGTGCGTCGAAACCGACGGCCTTGAGGTGAATCGTGATGACGTGCGCCTGCCGCCCCTGGCCGACGCGCGCCTTCGCGGTCTTTGTCGTACCGAAGAGCGCGTTGAACGTGCGCGCCTCCTACACCATTACAACGACATGCTGAATTGGAGTCCCCGAACTGGCGCTACGGGATAGGTCCGGTGCTGCGCCGGGAAAACCGCCCGGCGTACCGCTCGATCCCTGCACGCCCGCGCAGCCGCAGAGCACTGCAATCAAGGCTCCCGCCGTAAAACTCATAAGACTACGCTCCATCGCCAATCCCCCTTACATCGTAGCGTCGTTTAAAGTCGTATTACTCTTCTAGCTCGTGAAGCTCGTTACTGTTCTTGTCGGTATAGTAGATGGCCGTGTTGCTGTCGCCTTTGCCGATCGCAAAGAGGCCCCATATCCCGGGGGTCTTACGCTTGTCGACGACCTTCGTCGCCAAGACCTTGCCGGTGGGCATCAGCTCGACCAGCGTGTTGTTTGCGGTATTGGCAACCACCATATTGCCGTTGGGGAGGATCGCTGCGGCAAACGGCTTGTTCAGTGGGGAACCCGCCTTCACGAGCCTGCCGCAGCTCGTGGTCGGGTAGAGGCACTTGAAGCTCTTGCAGCCGGCCCCGACCGTGATCTCGTCTTTGAGGAGCAGGCTGCTCACGTGATCGATCGCCACGATCGCGTTGCAGTCCCCGTCGGCAACGTACAGCGTATCGGCCGCGCCGTGTCTTTGGGTACAACGATATCCGCCGGGAAGCCCTCCGCACCAGTAGGCAAAACCAGACGGACCTTGTGCGTTCCAGCCGGCGCCCTTGTTCACCGGGAACCCGTTGATGATTTCCATGGGATGGCGCGTCCCGTAGCCGCCGAGGCTCAAGCTATCGACCGCTCCGGTATCGCCGTTGCCGGCGAAGATGAACTCCGGCGAATAGTCGTAGAGCTGCGGCGTTTCCAAATCCGCGATCGGCATCGTGAGAGGCTTGCCGTAGATCTTCTTCAGCTTCCCGCTCTGGTCTATCAAGGCCAGGAGGCCGCTGGTCATCCCCGACGCGTAGACCTGATCGCCGCCGGTCATGGCGTCACCGTCGCAGCCTTCGATCCTCGAGTTTTGGAAGAACCTGGCCGGCTTGGAGTTTGGGGTCGGGGAAAACTGTTCGATGGTCGTCCCCTTGCCCGCGTTTCCTTTAGAGTCGTCGAAGTTGCAGACGAGGATCTGATTCCGCTTCAGCTTCCCGTTACTCGTCATCACGACGCTGATCGCGCGCGGACCCTTGTCTCCATTTCTCGGATCCACGGTCGAGCCGATCGTCACGTCCTTCGTCAGTCTCTTGAGGATCGACGTCGAGTCAAAAGGCCTCGCATCGGCAGATGCTGAGGCCTTTTGTGAATTCGGGAGGGAGGAGAGCGTCGTCCCGTTCGGCGCGACGGCGCCTCCGCCGCACGCGGAGAACGCAACGAGGGAAGCGGCTAACGTGGACCGGCCGGCGTTACGAAGCTCCATGGCACGATTTCCCCTCTTTGTGAGTGCTACTGCTCCAGTTTGTGAAGCTCGTCGCTGTTGGTGTCGGTGTAGTAGATGGCCGTATTGGCGTCGGTCGTGCCAATCGCATAGAGACCCCATATCCCAGGGGTCTTGCTCTTGTCCACCACCTTCGTAGCCAACACCTTGCCGGTGGGCATCAACTCGACCAGCGTGTTGTTTCCGGTGTTGGCGACGACCATGTTGCCGTTGGGCAGGATCGTTGCCGCGAACGGTTTGTTCAGCGGCGAGCCGGCCTTGACGAGCTTGCCGCAGGTCGTGGTCGGGTACAGGCACTTAAAGGTCTTGCAACCCGCGCCGACGGTAATCTCGTCTTTGAGCAGCAGCGTGCTCGCGTTGTTGATCGCCACGATCGCGTTGCAGTCCCCGTCGGCAACATACAGGTCATCGTTGTGATTCTTGCATTGCTGCGATGGCGCTTTCTGACCGCAAGAATAGGCGAAGGCCGAGGGCCCCTCCGCGCTCCAGCCCGAGCCTTTGTTGACTGGGAAGCCATTGATGATTTCGAGCAGCTTGCCGGTACCATAACCGCCGAGGCTGAGGCTGTCGACCGTCCCCGTGTCGCCGTTGCCGGCGTAGACGTAAATGGGCGAGTAGAGATAGAGCGGCGGCGCTTCTCCAACGGCGATCGGCATCGTGACCGGTTTCGAGTACGACTTTTTGATTTTGCCGGCCGGCGTGATCCATACCAGCAACTTGCTGGTCATGCCGGCGGCATAGATGTCATCGCTGGAGGTAGTTGTCGTACCGGCGCAACCTTCAAGTTTCGAACTCTGAATGAAGGTAGTGGGTTTGGAGTTCGCGGTCGGCGAGAACTGCTCGATGGTCGTCCCTTTACCGGCGGCGCCGCTCGAGTTGTCGAAGTTGCAAACGAGGATCTGATTCTTCTTCAGTTTCTGGTTATTAATGGGGATGACCGTGATCCCACGCGGACCCTTGTCTCCGTTTTTCGAATCCACGGTCGAACCGATCGTTACGTCCTTCGTCAGGTTCTTTAGGATGGAGGTCGTGTCGGCGGGCATCGCACCCCCGGAATCAAGGATGTGCTGGGCATTACCGATGAACGGTTGGCTTGCAGGAACGCTGCTCATTCCCGCGCCGCCGCAGGCGGTCATTGCCATGGACGCGATGGCTAAGGCCACTAACGCGCGACTGTTTCTAAACGACATTATCGCCCTCAATAAAGTAAGTTGTAGCTGTAGTCATCCCCTTTAGGAGGCGCCGCGGACGTAACCTTCCGAGGTTAAATTAAGTCACCTTATTGATGCTGGCCAGCACCAGCCGCTTGCACCGCTAAACAGCATCCACTCCCGCGCGTGTCGAAGGAAACTCCCCGCGTGTCATCCTGAGCCAGTCGAAGGACTGTCGAAGGAAATGTCATCCTGAGCCTGTCGAAGGACTGTCGAAGGAAATGTCATCCTGAGCCTGTGGAAGGACTGTCGAAGGATGTCGGACCAAAGATGAGCTAGGTCGCTATCTCGCATACAATGCCCATCTGCCGATGCGCCACGGCCCTTATTCGTAGTCCGGCGCAAAGTAGTCGCTGGGGAACTGGCGCATGAAGAATTTCGGCGGTAGGGGTGCGGCGATCTTGACGAACTTCTGCGGGGTCTGATTGAAGTTGAAGGCATCCGCCGGCGAGTTTGCGCGGCGGTCCGCCGGAGCCAGTTGCGCGAGCCCCCAGAGATCCTCGGCGAAGCGCAGCACGCTCGCCGTTTCGTAGTGCGTATGCGAAACGGTGCCCGCGATTGCGTACGGTGACATGACGATCAGCGGAACGCGGAAGCCGAGGCTGTCGCGACCGAGATAGGCCGGCGCGACGTGATCGTAGAGACCGCCCCAATCGTCCCACTGAATGAAGATCGCGGTCGACTTCCAGAACTTGCTCCGGCCGACCGTATTAACCAGAGCCGCGACCCACGACGGACCGTAGCCGCCGTAGCAGTTGACGTGGTCGGAGTCATCGCAGACCGGCGTGATCCAGGTGAAATTCGCCAGCTTCCCGGCCTTGACATCGGTGATGAATTTCCAATTCGGCGAGATGACGTCTTTCTTCCAGTCTGGGCCATTGTAAATGTGGTTGACGGCCTGGTAGCTCGACCACGTTCCACCGTCGCCGCTCGAGGCGCTGCCATAGCGGCTTGCGTAAAAGCGCCACGACAGGTGCGCATTATCGAGCTCGTCGCCCAGGGTCTGATAGTCGAAGCACGCGCTCTCGGCCGGTCCATAGGTCCGCAGCGTGGTGATCGTCGACACCGTCACTCCCTTCTCCTCGCATCCCCACAGCCCGTAGGGCAGATCGACGGACCACTTGGCCTGCGCCGCGATGATATATTGGTGCGCGACGAAGCTTTCGTCGAGCTGCGACTGGAACATTCGATCCGCCAGCACGCCCTCGTGCGCCATGTCGAAATAGGGCGCAGACTCTTTGTGCGGGACGTACACGTACTCGGGATATCGCACGCCGGGCGGCCCGTCTTCGTTCCCCTCTTTGTTGAAACCGTCCATGCGGCAGTGCGTTCCGGGCAGGTCGCCCGGCGGAGCGTCGCACGCGGCGAACATCGCCGCGGCCGAGTGATCGATCACGTAGAACGCCTCGAGGCCGACCGGCTTCAGCTTCACCTTCCGCTGGTCCGAGGTGTATCCGTAGGTCGCGGTGTCCGCGCCCGGATAACCGTAGAACAGATTGTCGAAGCTGCGGTTCTCTTGAACGATGTAGACGATGTGGGTGATCTTGCCCGCGCCCGTCGAGTTGAGATGGGCCAGGGTCGCGTTGCCGTTCATATAAGGCATGGAAGAAGACGCGCAACCCGAGAGTGCCAACGCCAGCACCGCGGGAAACAATGCAATCCGAAAACCGATCACTCGCATACCAACCGTAACACTCCTCTGTAACGGGAACGCGCCGCGGGGCCAATCCGTTCGGCGAACCCCTCGACGGCGGGGTACTTCACCGCGGTCTCGCTCAGCTCATCGCATGGCAACCGGTCGCTCCCATACGGGCGCTCCCGCACTACTCCGTATCGGGTGGCTTGCCCGACTGTTCCTGATGCAGAAAAAAGTTCAGCGATTTCTTCGAGGTTATCACGCTGAACTTCCGGGGTTTCTGTGCAAAGTTGAACGAGTCGCCGATGCTCGTCGCCCGCCCATCCGGCAGCTGCATTGGGTTTAGATTCCAGTTCTCCTCGACGAACTTGAGGATGCTGGCCGTCTCGTACTGCGTGTGAGAAACATAGCCCGGCCGTCTGGGCGACCTCTCGCGCGCGTACGGCGAGACGATCATCATGGGCACGCGAAAACCCAGCCCACCCTGATCGTCGAAAAAGACCGGCGGCTCGTGATCGTAAAAGCCGCCCCAGTCGTCCCAAAGAACGACGATCGCGCTGCTCTTCCAGAAGCGGCTCTGGCCGACCGTATTGACGATCGAGGCAACCCAGGACGGCCCGAAATCGACGTCTTTATTTCCTTGAAGTTCTTGCGGGTGGTCGGAGTTGACGGCGTTGGGCGTAATCCAGCAGACCGCCGGCAGAAAGCCGGCTTTCATGTCCTTGAAGAACTGCAGATCGCTAGTCGTAACCTTGTTTCCCCATTCCTTGCTGTGGCGCACCGCAGAGATCGCATCGAAGCCGTTCCAAATGCCGGCGCTGTCGCCGCTAACCTTCTGTGTGTAGAACCTCCAGGGGATGTGGGCGCGGTCGAGGAGATCGCGCATCGTCTGATACTGCGTGAAGCACGGAAACGGTCCTTTTAAAATGTATTTGCCCGCCGTCGTGATCAGCGGCACCGTCGTGCCTGGGGGCGAGTCGCAGCCCCACGGAAAGCCTGTTGGGTCGTCGATGACGCTGTCGCTCGAGTCGATCGCCGTTCCGCCGGCGATCAAATCCTGATGCGCGGTAAAACTCCCACTGGCTTGCGTCTGGTACATGTGGTCGGCGAGTACGTACCGCTGGGCCATCTGCCAGTACGGCCCGATCTGCAGCGGATCGACATACTGATACGGATGCAGACACGCGAGCTGACCGCCGCCCGCGGGAATCGGATCGATATCGAAGCCATCCATCTTCCCGTTGTCGTAATCGACCTGAAAGTCCGAATATCGATGCCCGAAGTCATCGCCGACCGCGAGGTTCCCCTTGGCGAGCGGAACGGTCCCGGCTTGATAGATCGGACACTTTGGGCCCTGCTTCGAAACCGGAACCTCCGCGACTTGGCCGGTCGTCGTTCCATCGGCGCCCGGGAAGGTCGCAAAGAGATTATCGAAGCTGCGATTCTCTTGAACGACGATGATCACGTGCTGGATCGGCGTCAGGCCTTTGACTCGTCCTATACCCGCCGGCACAGCCGGCGTCAGACTCGACGAACCAGCGCCGCACGAGGCCAACATGAAAGCCGCGACCGGGGCAAACAACCAGCGCGCAATGCGGGGAAGCATCGATGTCCGGGTTCGAACCGTCCTTCTATCTTCCTACAATGGGGCGTTCTGCGGCGTCTCGTAGCTCGCCGCATTGCCCGGCCGGCTGGGGCGCCTCGTTTTGGGCCCCTTATTTGAGATGGGAACTCATCGAAGCACCACCGATCCTTTAGCGCGTGAGTCCGTCATTGGCAGTAGGTCTTCGAGGAGGTACCATTCTCAACACCTGTGAACTGAACGAGTTCTGTACTACATCGATGGGAGTGATACTATGCGTTCGAAAACAAGCATGAAGCGCGGTCGATTCCTGGCGACGAGCGCGGCAGCGGTCGGTGCCGCCGCGGCGAGCTACTCCGTTGCATCGGCGCAAACGGAAGTGGCTGCGACGACGAGCGGCGCGGGCAAGCCGAGCATAGTTTTCTGTCATGGTCTTTGGGCCGATGGGTCGTGCTTCACCAAAGTGATGGGGCCGCTGCAAGCGCAAGGCTACGATTGCATTGCTGCCCAGTATCCGCTCAGCACACCCGAAAACGACGTCACTTTTGCCAAGTGGGCGATGGACGTGGTGAAGGGTCCTATCGTGCTTGTTGGACATTCATATGGCGGCTCGGTGATCACGGCCGCCGGAACCGGTCCGCGTGTGAAAGCCCTCGTTTATATCAACGCGCTTGCGCCCGATACTGCTGCCGGCGAGACATCGCAGAGCATACAGCAGAAGTTCCCCACTACCGACGTGCTCAAGCACGTCAAAGTCGTCGATGGACGTATCTGGCTGACCAAAGAAGGCCTACAGTATTTTTGCGGCGATCTCTCGGCGACCGAGCAGCAGCTCGTGTGGGCGACGCAGGGCGCACCGGCTGCCAACATCTTCGCGCACGATGCGCCGGGCGTTGCGTGGAAGACCAAACCGAGTTGGTACATTGTCGGAAAGAACGATCACACCGTCAACCCGGATCTTGAGCGTTTTCTTGCGAAGCGCATGAAAGCCAAGACGACCGAACTCGATTCGAGTCACGTCCCGATGCTCTCGCAACCAGACCGCGTGGTCGAAGTAATTCTCAGCGCTGCGAAGTCCGTGTAGAAGCCGGAGATTGCTGCTCTGCCTTCGGCAGGAGGTTCAATGTCGACGTCCTTTCGAGCCGGTGTTCTCACAAGCTTTATCGCCGGCCTTATCGCGATTGCGGGGTGCAGCAATGGAGCTGCTCCGCCGTTACCAGCGGGCACCTCCGCGACGGCGTTGCACCACCGTTCGGCGACCGGCAGCTCGCCTATCCAGCACGTCGTCCTCATCATCCAGGAGAACCGCAGCTTCGACAATTTCTTCGACTGCTTTAAAGGCACTGCGTGCGTGAAGCGCGGCATGGAACGGGTAAAGCAAGACGGCAAGTACGTCGATAAACCGGTGACGCTGGCCGAGCGAAAGCTGGTTCCGCCAAAGGGGACCAATCACGATATTGGCCATTGCTACTACGCCTTTAGCCAGGCGTGGGATCAAGGCTCCATGGACGGCTTTAATCAGGAGCCGCTAGATTTTTGCCCCCGAAGTTGGGGCGGCGGCACCGGGGGGCCTCCGGCGAACACCTTCCCGTACCAATACGTGAATCATCAAGAGATAGCCCCGTATTGGGATATGGCCAAGCAGTATGCGTTGGCGGATGCGATGTTCCAGACGCAAGGCAGTTCGAGTTTCACCGCGCACCAAGATCTCATTCGCGGCGGGACCGCCATCGGCGGTGCCTACGGCTCCAGCGCCAGTTTAATCGACACGCCGACGGGAACCACGTGGGGCTGCGATGCCCCCGATCCAAAAGAAAGAACGAACTTGATTACCACCGCGCTCAAGTGGGAGGAAAACGCCGGCCCGTTCCCGTGTACGAGCGCGTTCCCTGGATCGGGTGCAAATTATACGACGCTGCGCGATCTGCTTGATGCGCACGACATCAGCTGGAAGTACTATTCCCCGTGCTACCCTCAAAGCAATACGCCAAAATGCGCGGGGAACAAATGCACCCAATGCGACGGAGCCCAGCTCAACGCTTTCGACGTGATCGCGCCGGTGCGCAACGGTCCCGAATGGGGAACGAACGTATCGATGCCGTCACAAACCATTCTCAACGACGTCAAAAAGAATCGCCTCCCCGCCGTATCGTGGGTAATTCCCGATCAGAACAACTCCGATCATCCGGGCGACACCGTCGATGACGGGCCCGAATGGGTCGCAAGCATCGTCAATGCCGTCGGCAAGAGCCCATACTGGAGCTCGTCGGCAATCGTCGTCGTATGGGACGACTGGGGCGGCATGTACGATCACGTCGCGCCGCCGGCACTCAGCAAGAGCGGCAGCGGCCGGGACGACCAGGGCGGCCTCGGGTTCCGCGTCCCAATGATTGTGATCTCGCCCTACGTCCCTCAGGGCATCGTCAGTCATACTCAGTACGAGTTCGGCAGCATCATAAAGTACGTCGAAGCGAATTGGAACCTCGGCTCGCTCAACACCACCGACCAGCGAGCTAATAGTATTGGAGACATATTCAACTACAAGCAGCAGCCGCGATCGTTTATACCGATACGGAGCCGCCTTTCCGCCGACTTTTTCGAACGTCAGCGCCCGTCGGATCTTCCCGCCGATAACGAGTAAGACGTAGCTCGACCGGTCCACACCCGCCGATAAACGGCGAAACCCAGGCGGCCGGCGCACCGTATCACCGTCGTGAACCGATCCTGGAGATGGCCTGTCGCCGGCGTGGTCGCAGCTATCGCCGTCACCTCGGCCATGGACGCCACCGGCCTATCGGCGTTCAGTTCGTTACCGCTGCTTCCGCTGCTCGCGATCTTCTGCTACCTTCAGCGATTCTCAGCAAGAGAGATCGGCTTTACTTGGGGTAGAGCGAAAGCGCTGCGATCCTACGCCCTGGCGATCACGTACCCGCTGGTCGTGATGGGAGCGATCGCCGCCATTGCCGCGCTCGCCGGTGCGCTGAATCCCGCCGGCGCGCCGCATGTTAAACACAGCTGGTGGTTCAATCTTCTCCTTGTCGGCGGCACAACGATCCCGGCAGCGCTGCTCACCGAGGAGGGCTTCTTCCGTGGCTGGCTTTGGGCATCGCTGCGGCGGACGGGCCAAGGGAAGGTCGCGATAGTGATCCTGACCAGCCTGGCCTTCGCGCTTTGGCACTGGTCGTCGGTGATGCTGCCGACGGGTTTCAATCCGCCGCTCGCTCAAGTCCCGGTCTTCATGCTCAACGCCGTCCTGCTCGGCGCAACCTGGGGCATGCTGCGCCTCCTTTCCGGCTCCCTCGTTGTTGCCAGCGTCAGCCACGGCGTTTGGAACGGTCTGGCTTACGTGCTCTTTGGCTTCGGAGATCGCGCCGGCGTGCTCGGCATCTCCAACACCGCGTTGTACGGGCCGGAGGTCGGGATTCTCGGGCTGCTGCTAAACCTCGTCCTCACCGCTGTATTGTGGCGCGTGTGCGCAAGCACGGGCGCGTTCGACGAAGACGGCGCAGCCCACTAGCACGTTGGAGCGCGCTCGTGGTTCTGTGACCTGGTTACTTCGCGGTCGTGCTGTTTGAGGTCAATTGGCGACCCGGGGAGCCTGGAGAAAAATCCGAATACCCCGCCGCCTCGAGCCCGGCGAGCCCGAGTTCGCAGAGGGAAGCGGCCCGCGTGATATGATCTGATGCTTCTATTTGATCTATTCCGGCGCGGTGGCCGGCAAGCTCCGAAAGCACACGGCGCGCCGAGGCAGCAATCTGCCCGATATGGCCCGCAGGTTCGGGCTCCTGTGAGCCCACACACAAGCGCGCTGGTAGCGCGGCACCAGCAAGCCGGTTGCGGCGACGGTAATCGGCAAGCTGAACGACTTTCGGTCGGGATTGCGGTAGGCTTTTACGTGCCAAGGAACGTGAAACTCCTTTCGGTGATCGACCCGGGGCCGGGCCTTATATTTTTATTTACGTCAAACAGCCTCGCAAAGTTGAGCGTTCTCTCCTCATCTTCACGCAATTCACGTCATCCGAACTCTGACAGGCGGCCCAGAATGGGCAGGGGGGCTCGTTTCCGCTTCGACTGGATCGGCGCGACCCGCAAATGCGTCGCCTATCTCGTCGCCCCTTGTTGACGTCTAAACGGTTGAAACGCTCGGCGTGACGGCGCAAAGGGCGTCCCCAACCGGGAACGCCCTCCTTCTACCGCGCAACGCCTACGGAGTGACTTCGAAAATCGTACCGCAGCCACTGCCGCTGCAGCCGGTTCCACCACCCAGATACGTCGTGCCGTACAACTCGCCACCGAGCTCGACAACCGATGCCTGCGGGCCGCTCCCGTCGCTACCGCCGGCGAAACTGTAGAGGACCGTTTCGCTTCCTCCGGAGGTTGGTGCTTCGAAGACGGTTCCGTCGCCGTTCGTTCCCCCTCCGTTAGTTGTTCCGTAGAGTTCGCCGTTATAATAAAGCAAATCCGCGGTCGGCTGATTCCCGTCGGGGATATCGGTAAACGTATAGAGCGTTTTCTCTGAACCACCTTTTGTGATCGAGAAGATCACGCCCGAGTTCTTCGAACCGCCGCCTTCCGTCGTACCGTACAGAACGCCCTTTACCGCGATGAGGCCGTTCGGATACGCCCCATCGGAAGCGCCGCCAAAGGTATGAAGGATCTTTTTCTTGCCGCTTTTCTTGAGTTCATATACGGTACCGCAGCCCTGCGAGCCGCAACCCGAGCCGCCGAAGAGCGTCGTGCCGTACAGCTTGCCGTGGAACGCGATGACGTTTGAGTAGTCACGCTCGCCATCCGTACCGCCCTTGAAACTATAGATTACGTGCTCAGCGCCGGTCGTGGAAATTTCGAAGACCGTTCCACAGCCCGCGCCGCCGCAGCCAGTGCCGCCGCCGTACACGCTGGTGCCGTACAGCTTCCCGGCGTCGAAGATCAAACCACCCTCCGGGCCTTGCGCGTCCGCACCGCCCTTAAAGCTATAGAGATTCGTTTCTTTGCCGCCTCGCGTGACACGAAAGACCATGCCGGCTGAGTTCGCACCGTTGCTTGACGCCACGCCGTACATAACGCCTTTCACGTTTGTCACCGGCGCAAACGGCCACGATCCGTCCTCCGCGCTATTGAGATTGCCGCGGAAATTATAGACTACATGCTCTTTCCCACCGTTTACGGAGAAGACGGTGCCGCAGCCGAGATAGCAGCCGTTGTTGCAGCTTCCGCCGCAATAGTTTTTCGAACCGTTGAGCGTGGTGCCGTACAACTTGCCCTTGATGGCAACCAGTCCAGCAAGCGGACTAGCGCCGTCGGGGTCTCCCTTAAATGCGTAGAGTTGCTGATAGCCCGACGACGACGCGCGATGCGGCGCCGACTGCGCCGCGGCGTTGCTCGTGGTCGGATTCAACATCCCGCCCGAGCCGCCGCATGCGGCAAGAATTGTCGCGGACAAAATGATACCAAATAGGGTGCGCAAATGCTTCACGCCGGTACCTCCAAGAAAAAAGGAAATTTACGCAGTCTTCGACGCCCGCTCCAAGACGCACTCCCTCGCGACCAATCCGAAACCAAACGACGGTCAGCCTGCGGCCGCCGGCCACTCGAGAGCACGCTCTAAACAGCGGGCGCTAGGCCAAACTGCGGCGGCTGCCGACTTGAACGTCGAGCTTCGACCCGGCGGCGCCCGTGAACGGAGTGGTTTTTATCGTCGCGTCGAAACCGGTGGGATGAAACACCGGGAGACTATAATCGAAAAGGCGTATTCGGCATTCAACGAGCGCGACATCGACGCTGCATTAGCGCTGATGGCGCAAGACGTACGCTGGCCCAAAGCCTCGGAGGGCGGCACGGTCATCGGAAAAGAAGAGATCCGTGCGTATTGGACTCGACAATGGGCTGAGTTTGATCCCCATGTCGAACCGCTGGCGATGACCGAGGAAGATGGAGGCAAGATCCGCGTCCGAGTGCACCAACTCGTAAAGGGCCTTGAAGGGGACGTTCTTTCGGACAGCCAGGTTTTCCACGTCTTTACCATGAGCGGCGATCGTATCGCCGCCATGGAGCTCGGAGATGAGGCCGCTCCAACCGGCTTTACTTCTTCACTGCCACCACGCCGAGCGGTTCGTCGAAACTTCCCGTAAAGACCGCCAGCTGCTTACCGCCGGCCGGGTATCTGAAAACCGAGCCGTTATCGTTACCTGCGTCCCCGCAGTAGATGACTCCCGTTGCGATCCAGGTCTGCGCGCAATCGCTGGAACCCGTGAAGGATACCGTACCTTTCAACGTCGCCTTCGTTCCGCTGATCGAGTACTGATACAGGTTGTTCGCTAGCTGATCGAAGACGGTAATGTACTTGCCGTCCCATTGCACGGAGCCGGGGAACACAACAGAGTTGCTCGTCGTGATCGTTTTAACGATCTTGCCGCCCTTCGGCAGCTCGACGAGCATGAAGGCATGATTGGCAGCAAAGCCGTCGGCAAAAAGATTCCCTTTCTCGTCGTATCCGTCGAAGAACTCGTTGGCCAATGGCGTCTTTACGAACGTGCCGGAGCCCTCCGCGTGTTTGAAGATGGCGACGTCGCCCGTACTCGCCCCAGCCAAGATCCCGACTGCAAGGTCGCCGCTGGTATTCATGGCGCAGCTCGACGGCATGCTGCTGGAAGGCACCGAGAGCGTCTTGATCGGCTTCTGGGGGACCCGGTATTCCGTGATCTGGTCGGAGCCGGCGACGATCCAAAAGGTTTTCTTGCCGTAGCCGTAGAGAACGTTCGTACATCCCTGGCCGCCGACGTTATCGATCGTACCGATTTGCTTAGTGCTCTTCGGATAGTTGAAGATGCCGGCGTAGCTGCCGTAATTGTTAATGACGTACTCGAAGTATTTCGACTTCGACTTCGCCGCTTGGTCGGGAACGACCGTCGGGCTATAGGGCAGCCCCCTCAGATTCGGGCGCGCTGCGGTCGATGGCCGGCCCACCGCGTTTGACGGCGCGACCGCCGAGCCGCTCCCGCACGCCGCGAAGATCGCAAGCGCAGCAAGAGCACCGGCGTTTCTCGTTAGACTAGTCGTATTCATTGGGTTGCTCCCTTACAAGTGGACGCACCGCCATTAGCTTCCGCCAAAGGTATGTCGACCCATTTCCGCCGCCGCGCCTGCAAAAGGGTCTTCGTGGTCGTGTCGAAAGCGGTCGTATGACGTACCGGGAACCGGGCCGTCGTGCTTGACGCCTATGCGATCTGGCTCCATGCTCGCGCTGCGGTAACCAGCGCGCAGTACCCGTCGCGCCTCGACTATACGATCGCGGTTGCCTGACTCGACGGCCAAGCACCAACATCGGATCACTACCGCGCGAGTTCCGATACCGGCGATGGTTCGGTTCGCATCTTTCCGATCAGCGACGAACAGCTTGCGAAGCCGCCGCCCGTTCCCCACGGCATCAGCTTCAGTATCAAGGCGGCGATCTGTTTGGGTTACTGCTGGGTGATCGACCAGCCCGTCGGCCACCCCGCACCATATCAGGATCTCATCGGCGAACCGCTGCTGGCGCCGACCTACATGTTCGGCCTGCGCTATGCGATCCCGCAGAAACCGACGTCTCAACAAGACGTCCAGACGACACTCCGCACGATCGCGGTCGTCTCGACCGGCGCGCCGGTTTATCGCGTCGAACTCGTCGATCGGCCCGATCTCGACGGCATCCCGACGTACCACCTTCGCCTAACGCCGCTGCGCAAGCCGAAAGAGAATCGCCTCCGCGAACTCTGGGTCGGCTCGAGCGATTACCTACCGCGCCGGGCCGTCACAGCCGGAAACTTCACGATCAGTCCGCTCACCGACGTACCTTGGACGGTCGATTTCACCGTCCTCGACGGCGCCCCGTTTCTCTCCAAGGAGAGCGCCGGCAGCGACCTCTACCTCGGGCACCGCCGCCTGGTACGCGATGCAACGATCGCCTTCGAAGATATTCGCGAACCGAGCGGAGCGATCTACGATCGCCCGATCGTCGCGCCCGAACCGACGGATACGACGCTCGTCGAACCCGCCGCCCCGTGAGCCGTTATTCGTAGTCCGGCGCCCAGTAGTCCGAAGGAAAGCGCTTTTCAAAGAATTTCGGCGGCAGCGGCGCCTTGATGCGAATGAATTTCTGCGGGCTTTGCGTGAAGTCGAAGCAGTCTTTGGCCGGCGAGTTTGCGCGGCGGTCCGCGGGCGCCATCTGCGGTAAGCCCCAGAGATCTTCGGCGAAACGCAGCACGCTCGCGGTTTCGTACGGAACGTGCGAAACCTTATTCTCGATCGCATAGGGTGAGAGGATGACCAGCGGCACGCGGAACCCGAGGCTATCGCGATCGAGGTGCTGGGGTGCGACGTGATCGTAGAGGCCGCCCCAGTCGTCCCACTGGATGAAGATCGCGGTCGAGTCCCAGAACTTGCTGCGGCCGACGGCATTGACGAGCGCCGACACCCACGAGGGTCCATAGCCGTCCGGACAGTTCACGTGATCGGACTCGGCGCAGACCGGCGTAACCCACGTAAAGTTCTCAAGCGTTCCGGCCTTCACGTCCTTGAGAAACTGCCAGTTCGGTGAGACGACGTCTTTCTTCCAGTCGGGGCCGTGATAGATGTGGTTGATCGCTTGATAGCTCGACCACTCGGCGCCGTCACTGACGGTGCCGTATGTGGCCGCGTAGAACCGCCACGTCAGCCCGGCCTTGTCGAGTTCGTCGCCGAGGGTCTGATAGTCGTAGCACGGAGACTGCACGTTGTTCGGGTTGATCGTCCGGTCGGGGCTGATGATCTCCACTTCGTCGGATTTTCCGCCCTCGCAGCCCCATTCGCCGTTCGGCAGGTTGACGCTCCACGCCGCCTGCGCCGCGATGACGTATTGATGCGCGACGAAGCTCTCGTCGAGCTGCGATTGGAACATTCGGTCGGCCAGCACACCTTCGTGCGCCATGTCGAAGTACGGCTTGCTGTCGCTATGCGGCACGTAGACGTACTCGGGATTCGGAGGGCCTCCGCTGGCGAATTCCTTATCGAAGCTGTCCATGCGGCAGTGCGTCCCAGGCAGATCGCCCGGGGGCGCGTCGCACGCCGAAAACATCGCCTGCGCCGAGTGATCGATGTCGTACTGGTGCGATAGCGGAACCGGCTGCAGCTTGATCGTTTGGCCTTTCGAGTTCTTTCCGCTGGAAACCGTATCCGCACCCGGATAGCCTTGAAACAAATCGTCGAAGCTGCGGTTCTCTTGAACGATATAGACGATGTGCTTGATCTTGCCCGCGCCCGTTCCGCCGAGCGCCTTCATCGCCGCGGAACTCTGCATGTAGGGTAGGGATGATTGCGTACCGGATGAACAGCCCGCGGTCGCTGTTATCAGCGCCGCGATGCTCAGAAAAGAGAGTCTCCTCATAGTGCTCCTGCGTTGGCGGCCCGCAGTCGCTGCAAGCCGCCCCCGTTAAAAAGTTTAATCTTGATAAAAATAAGGGTCGAGAACCGAAACCTGCGTCACGCTATCGACCGGGATGCCATTTTTCGTCGCCGACTCGCGAATCGCCGCCTCGTTGGGCCCGTCGTAGATGCAAAAGGTCTTCGTCTTATCGGCCGAGACGTAGGAATGCAGCCAGGTAACGCCGCTCTCGGCGTTGCGGCCGACGACCGTCAGGCAGGCTTCCGCCCCGTCGGGATTCGTCGGAACGTGCAGACCCTCGGAAAAGGTTCGCTCGACCAAATATCTAGGCATCACTATCCTCTTTCTTGTAGATTCGGAACTCATAGCAGAGCCCGGGCGTAATCAGTTGAACGCCGCGGCCATGCAACCCCTCTGCGTTACGTGACCGCCGCCGAGTAGACCGCCTCAACCGCCTGCAGGTCGACCGGCAGCGAGCCGTTCTGATAGCCGGCGGCGATCGCCGTCTCCGATGACGTATCGGGCGCGTATTTCAGAACGTGATTCATGCCGTTGATGACGATCAGCGCGGCCGTGGGGTCGCCCTTCTTGAGCGCGTCGGCGTCCACCATTCCGACCTGCACGTCGGCCGTCCCCTGAACGATCGTCGCTGGAATTTGAATTTTGCCGATTTCGACCGCCGGATCGTACTTGAACCACGAGACTAGATACGGTTGTACCGAGGAACGAAACAACGAGGCGAAGGCCGCCGGCGTGTTGGCGACCATATGCCCTTGCTGCAGTTGCGTGATGATGGCGTCCGCGGTCGCGTATTCTTGTGGGGAAGCTCGGCCTTTGAGTTGCTCGCGCAGGACCGCTGCGGCGGGGCGCCCTGCGCCCTCGAGGCTGACGAACGCCGCCGCGGGCGCCTTCCTTACCGCAATCATTCCAATCAGCGACCCCTCGCTGTGGCCGGCGACCGCGACCCGCGAAAAGCGCGCGTCGCCCGCCAGCAGCTTTAGCCACGCCACGGCGTCGTCGACATAGGTATCGAAGCGCAGATCGCTCTCCTGGGTCATCGCGCTTGCGCTCGCGCCGATTCCGCGTTTGTCGTAGCGCACCGAGGCCACGCCGCGCTGCGCGAGGTCGCCCGCCAGCAGGCGATACGTCTCAGGCGCGATCCCCATGCTGGAGTTGCCGCTGCGATCGGTCGGGCCGGAGCCCGCGACGATCAAGACGACCGGTGCCGGCATCTTCGGCGGTAATGTAAGCGTGCCGTAAATCGTCCCGGTCGGCGTCGATACGCTATAGTCGCTCTCCGCCGACCGGGCGGCCGCCGTCAGCGCCGCCGCGCCGACGGCCCCGGCGATAAAAATAAATTCGTTGCGTTTCACCTTTGCAGGGTTGGCGATGCGGCGGCCTTACCCGCTCTCCCGCCAAGCCCTCGGAATGAGGCGGGCGAACGCGGGCAGAACCTAGGTCGCGGACCCGCTATCCGCCGGAGAAAGACTTGATGATCGTCCGCTACGCACTCCTCCCTGCCGCCCTCGGAAGTGCGCTCCTCCTACTCGCTGATTGCAGCAGCACGCAGCCGGCGAGCCCGCTCGCCGTGCCGCCGAACGCAAACGCGGCGCAACTCACGGCGCAGCAAGCAGCGAACCGCGCGCGCCTCCAAACCTTTTTCGAACGGCGCCGGGGCGCTCGGCAACAATACGGTCACGGCGTTACACGGGCGTCGGCCAAAGCGAGGCGAATGAAGCATCTTCTCTACGTCACCGATGGCGGTAACGGCAACGTCTTGATGTACGGCTACCCCACCCTCAAGCCGCTGGGCGCAATTAGTAATACCGGTGACACGCAAGGCGTCTGCTCGGATCCCCAGGGCAATGTTTGGGTCGTTCCATCCGTCTTTCCGAAGATCACCGAGTATCCGCACGGGCTCGTCAAACCGAAAGCAACGCTCAGCGACGCGGGCGCCGAATACCCGTTGGCCTGCTCGGTCGACCCCACGACCGGTAATCTCGCGATGACGAACCTCGGG
This sequence comes from Candidatus Cybelea sp., assembly GCA_036489315.1. Lineage (NCBI taxonomy): Bacteria > Bacillati > Vulcanimicrobiota > Vulcanimicrobiia > Vulcanimicrobiales > Vulcanimicrobiaceae > Candidatus Cybelea > Candidatus Cybelea sp. The sequence goes on along the minus strand of DASXFZ010000060.1, from coordinate 4,725 downwards.
AGCCCGAGCGGCGGCGGCAACGTCTTCATCTGGACCGGCGCGAAGGGCACCGCTAACAAGATCGCCGACTCCGCGATGAGCTACGTCTACTTCTGCGGTTACGACTCGAGCGGGAATCTTTGGGTCGACGGGCTCGACAGCATGTACGACTTCGTCTTCGCCGAGCTTCCCGCCGGCGTCCAAAACTTCCAAACCATCGCGCTCGCGGGAGTCGCCTTCCCGGGCGGAATTGAATGGGACGGAACCGATATCGCCGTCGGCGATCAACAGTCTTCGACGATCGATCAAATCTCGGTCTCGGGGTCGACGGCGACGATCACCGGGACGACGCCGCTTAATGGAAGCTGCGACGTCGATCAGTTCGCCATCCTCAGCGGTAAGGTCTTCGCACCGGACGTCTGCGCCGGCGATGGCAACCTCTACCCCTACCCGGCCGGCGGCGCGAGCCTCAAGACCGTGGACAATTTGCAATACCCCGTTGCGGCGGCGATAAGCACCCGTCCCTAGGACAGGCTCCGCACTAGATATCGTCTACCGGCATGCGCGAGGGCTTCTGATGCATGAAGTACCTTCGTGAATACTTTGAGCCCACGCTTTGAAACTGGCGTGGGTACTGATAGAAATCGAACATGTCGTCGATGCTGTTCGCGGTGCTGTCAGTCGTGCCGAGACGCCCGAGGCTGAAGGTGTCTTCCACGAAACGCACGATGCTGCCGAACTCATAGGTGGTCTGCGAGATATAGCCCGGTTGGCTCGACGACGTCGTGCGCGCGTATGGCGAGATCAAGATCATCGGGACGCGGAACCCGGGCCCTCCCTGATCGTCGCGCGGCGGCGGCGGAACCGGATCGTAGAACCCGCCCCAATCGTCCCAGGTGATGATGATCGCCGTCGAAGACCAATACTGGCTCTGGCCGACGGCGTTGACGACGCTAGCCACCCACGACGGTCCGGTATCGGAGCCCTCGCCGGGGTGATCGGAGTTTTGCGAGTTGGGAATTACCCACGACATCGCTGGAAGCTGGCCGTTACCGATGTCTTCGAGAATGTTCGTCTCGGGCCACGAGACATTGGTGCCCCACTCCGGTCCGAAGCGGACCGGAGTGATCACGTCGAACGCGCTCCAAATTCCGCCCGCCGTGCCGACTTGCGGCGCGTAGTACTTCCAGGACACGCCGGCGTCGTCCATTAGGTCGCGCAGCGTCAGATAGTTCGTACCCGATCCCGGAAAATCGGAGGTGCACGGGAACGGGCCCTTGGCCTTCTTCACCACCAGCTGCGTCGTGATCAGCGAGGTCTTCGATCCGGAGGGCGAGTCACAGCCCCAGGCGTCGGTTGAATACCGCAGGTTATCGATGAGACTGTCCTTGGCATCGATCATCGTGCCGCCGCGAATCAGCGCCTGGTGTGCCGTGAAGCTCGCGCTGCCCTGGGTGGTGAACATCGCGTTGGCGAGTCCCCACTCGCGGGCGAGATCCCAATACGGTTGGATGGCCGACGGGTTGACGTATTGGTACGGTGCGGCGTCTTCAAGATGTGCGCCCGAGGCGCGTTTGATATTATTGAAGCTGTCCATCTTGCCGTTGTCCCAAGCCGTAAAAAAGCCGGAATACGCGTGATTGAGGTTCGACTTGACGAAAAGATTCGTCTCTTTGAGCTTGATGTTTTCGACCTTCAGGTTCCCTTTGACGTTGACCAGCCGCTTCCCAATCGTCGTTCCCGTCACGCCTGGAAACGTAGCGAAAAGATTATTCATCGTCCGGTTCTCTTGCACGATGAGGACGATGTGTTGGATCGGCGTGAAGGATCCCGAATCGTGCGTTGCGGCCGAGTGAGATCGGTTCGCCTGCTTTGAAATCGAGCTTGCTGGAATCGAGTTGGGGGCCGCGCCGCCGCTGCACGCTGCAAGGCTGAAAATGACGACCGCACATACCCAAAGGGTCGCTGCTCTTGGCTTCACCGCAATTGCTCCTCCCTGCGTAGCCGTAGGGAGAAACTATTCGCCGGTCCGCCGCGCCAACCATCGCGCACGCTCGCTCCCACGCCGAACGAGCTTTTGCGCTGTTAACGCGCCGCTATTCCGTGTCGACCGGCAGCCCCGACGGCTTCTGATGGAGGAAGTAGTTGCGCGAATACTTGGACGTGATCGGCTTGAACGCTCGCGGTTTCTGGCTGTAGTTCAGCATGTTTGAAATGCTCTTTGAGGTCGCATCGGTCGTTCCAAGCCGCCCGAGAGCGAACGTATCTTCGATGAAGCGCACGACGCTGCCGAAGCCGTAGATCGTCTGCGAGATGTCGCCCGAAACGGCATACGGCGAGATCACGATCGCCGGCACGCGAAAGCCCGGGCCACCCTGTTTATCGTGTTTGGGCGGCGCGACCGGATCGTAGAAACCGCCCCAGTCGTCCCAAAGCACGACGATCGCGGTCGTGTTCCAGTACGAGCTCTCTCCGACGGCGTTGACGATGCTCGAGACCCACGACGGCCCGGTGTCGTTGGGGTAGCCCGGGTGATCGGAGTTCGACTCGTCGGGAATCACCCACGAGACGGCCGGCAGGTGCCCGTTGGGAATATCTTTGAGCACGTTCTTCTCGGGCCAGTCGACGTTCGTGCCCCACTCCGAACCGTAGCGAACGGGCGAGATCACGTCGAACGCATTCCAGATGGCACCCGGCTGATAAAAGGCCAGCTGCGGCACGTAGTATTTCCACGAGACGCTTTTGGCATCTAAGAGATCGCGCAGCGTTAAGTACGCCGAACCCGACGACTGAAAGTTTTTCGTACACGGGAAAGGGCCGGAGTTGGCCATGTATTGCGGGCCGTTGATTAGCGAGGTCACGGTACCGGTTGGCGAATCGCATCCCCACGCTTTTGAGTTATCCGGATCGTCGATCAGGCTATCGCCTTCCGTGTCGATGACGGTGCCACCGCGAATGAGGTCCTGATGAGCGGTAAAGCTGCCGCTGCCCTGCGTCTGGAACATTTTATTCGCCAACGCATACTGCGAGGCCATGTCCCAGTACGGTTTGACGTCGGACTGCCGTACGTATTCGTACGGCTTGCTGCCTTCCATCTGTCCATTCGCTTGAAAGATGATCCGATTGAAGGCATCCATTTTGCCGTCGTCATAGGCGATCTTGTACGACTTGTAGAGATGGTTGAGGTTCTGCTTGTCCTCGAGCGGCACTTGGGTCAGCGCAATCGACTGGACCTTGGCCTTCTTGCCCTGCCCGATTTTCTCTTTACCGGTAACCGTACCGGTCGCGCCGGGAAACTGCGCGAAGAGATTGTTGAAGCTGCGATTCTCCTGCACGATCACGATGATGTGCTCGATCGGCGAAGTACCGGATTCTCCGACGGGAACGTTCGCGGTCCGCGGGAGCGCAAGGCCGCCGTTGCTCGCCCCGCCGCCGCACGCGGCAACAGCGCCGAGAGCAAGCATACATACTGCGAGGTGGCCGGCCGATTTCATCAAAAAAAAGCCCCTTCTTCTACGAACTGCTCGTTGCCCGGCGATTTCGGCGGCGCTCTTCCCCGGTCATGCTGAGCCTGCTTGCTTTTAATCGCTCTCGCGTTAGCCGATTTCACTCCCTTGCTTGATCCCGCTCGGCATCTACGTCGTGTTGGGGATGCTTGCGCTCGCGGCGTGGCCAAATATGCCCGAGAAAGAAAGTAGAGGCTGGAAACCATGAAGAAAATCAGTCGCTGGCTCGCAGGCGGCACGATGGCGTTGGCGGCGTGCGCGCATCCCCAACCCACGCACCACTTGAGTCACGCGGTGCCGCTAACGCGGCAAGAGATACCCTCCCGCGATATCATCCGCTCGCAAGCGGAGCTGAATAACTACCTGCGCCTCACTCCGAACAACTCTTCGCCGCTTCGATACCTCACGGCGGATGCGAGAGAACGATTTCTCGCGAGCCTTCGTTTCAACCAGCGCGGCGTAACGACGTTCGGTTACGCCGATTTGCAAGCCCAGCTACCGGCATCCGAGATTCACGAGATCCTCGCGTTATTCGGCCTGCAGAAGGATACATCGCTGATAGCCTTACGACGTTAACGCCTCGGCTGAGCGCTGCTGGGAGCGAGACTTACGGTAACCGCGCCAAAAAAGTGCCCACCGACCCCGAATTTCTTTATCGTGTGTGCCGGATGCGCACCTTTAGGATACTTCCAGATTCCAAGCTTGTTTGGCTCATCGCCATGCGTTGAAAACGGAAACGTAACCGTTCCGTCCCCGGCAATCCACGAGTAGCTCGCGTCCCGCATGTACGGCCCGAACTTTGACCGGCTCACAACCGTGCCCACGGAGCCGCTGATCGCGATGCGTGAAATCGTCACCGGCGCCCTGAGGTCCTGCACGGTAATGTATTTTCCGTCCCACTGAATTGAGCCGATTTCGCCGATGCTCTGGTCGAGAGCGATCGTTTGAAACTGACTGCTGTCGCCGGGGAGTTCCGCGATTTCGTTCCCGACGTCGAAATCGGCAAGAAAGAGATTGCCCTTATTATCGTAGCCGACCTTAGAGGCGAGCGGCGCTTCGTAGCGGGTCGCGTCGTCGCTGCCAGGCGGAAAGATCGCGAGATTCTGGTAGCCGCACGGCGGGCAGGAAAACGTCGCGGCAAGATTGCCCGAGGTTGGGTCGACCGCACAATTACCCATCTCTGCACCCGGAATATGCACGGTTCGAATTGGCTGCGTACCTCCGTGCGCGTATTCAATCA
>DASXFZ010000059.1 GCA_036489315.1 Candidatus Cybelea sp. | reverse complement strand
GCAACTCGAGCGGGAAATCCCCGCCTACGTCCGACAACGTAACAAGAACCCCAAACCGTTCGTGTGGACCGCTACCGCCGACATGATCCTGGATAAAGTGGTAAAGGTTTGCGAACGAACTTCTAACTCACTACACTAGCGCATTGGCCGTCAACGAGTTCACGACGGTCGCCGACGAGTTCGCTCTCGCGCAGTTCGCCGATTCGTCCGGCGCCGAGGTGGGAGCATCCGGCACCAATCGAGCCGGAATCGACAATGCAGCGCGGATCGCGCTGGCGAATCTGGCGACGACTGCGGGAACGCCGGCCGCTTTTTGGCCCGGGAAACAAACGTGTCGCGCGGGGCCGTCGCAGCCCGGCAACTGCGACGGTCTCGAGCGCTTGAATGCACTGGCGAACGCGCTGGCCGTCTGCACGGCCTCCGGCAGCGCGGCCTCCGATGGCTGCCGTGAGCTCTTCCAACTCACCGGCCGCCGGAGTACGACGCTTGCCGCGATTCATTCGATCGTCCCAAACCCCGCTCGCAGCGTCACGAAACTCTTTGCACTTTCGCGGCGCAACCGCGGCTACGAGCCGGCTATTGCTGCCGCTCCGAGCGCGTGGTTCTTAGCATTAAAGTACGTCGGTAACGGGAAGGAGTTCGATGGCCCCGGGCTTGTCGCGATCGACGCAGCCGGGAATGCCTGGTCAAATAACAACTACGCGTTCAAGAGCGATCACAGCGTTCCGACCTGCGGTGGAAAGCAGTTGCTCGAACTCACTCCAACCGGTAGCGATGCTCCGGGCGCGCCCTTCAGCGGGGGCGGCGTCGACGGCGCCGGCTGGGGCATGGTGGTCGATCCGGCGGCGAACCTCTGGGTCGGAAACTTTGGGTTTTCGGGCAAGGGTTGTAAAAACAAGCCGGCCGCTAACAGCGTGAGCGAGTACGACCCCTCCGGACGCCCGGTTTCGCCAAATCGGACCGGCTTTACGCAGGGCGACATCAGCCGCCCGCAAGCGACGACGTTCGATCAAGCGAGTAATCTTTGGATCGCCAACTACGGCGGAACGAGCGTTACGCAATACCCTGGCGCGGATCCGAGCCGCGCGCGCAGTATCGGGCACGTTGGCCTGAAGAGTCCCTTTGCGATAGCGATCGACGCGCGAGGCGACGCATGGATCACAAGCTCCGGCAACGATTCGGTCGTTGCGCTTCGCCCAGACGGACGGCCCCTGCGGGGTTCGCCGTTTACCTCCGGCGGGATAAAGCGTCCGCTCGGAGACGCGTTGGATAGCCGCGGAAATCTCTGGATCTCCAATAGCACCGGCAACTCCGTAACCGCGCTCGATGCCGAAGGAACGCCGCTCTCGCCCAATGGGTTTACCGGGGGCGGCGTCCGTCACCCGTGGGGCATCGCCGTTGACGGCAACGATAACGTTTGGGTCGCGGACTTCTCCGGCGTTCGGCCCCGGCTCTCCGAACTGTGCGGCGTTCGGCACAAAGGGTGTGCCGCCGGCGCGAGGACGGGCGATCCTCTCTCGCCGCGACAAGGCTTTGCCAGCGGCCTGCTCCAGCGTCAGACTGGCGTTACGATCGACGCTTCGGGCAATGCGTGGGTCTGCAACAATTGGCTGCCGGTTCCGATTCAGACCAACCCAGGGGGCGACGGACTCGTCGTGTTCGTCGGCATCGCGGGGCCGGTCAAAACGCCGATGCTGGGGCTGCCGAAGCTGCCTTAGTTGCCCGTCATCTTGTGCGCTGTTCGCCCGTGTAGACGAGCGAGCTGTTTTGCCGTTGAGAGGGCGAAGGAGCGAAAGGCCGACGGCGCAATCTCGGAGATCGTTCGCCAACGGCCCTGATGCTGCTGCCTTGTCATATCGTTGAGCTCTGACGCGACGTAAATCTCGCCGATGCGCGCAAAGCTAAAGCTAAAGCTGGGATAGCGGACGCTAAAGTACACGAAACCCTCGGTTGCCGCAAATCCGCTCTCGCCGCGCGCGTCGTCGAAAACAAAGGTAACCTTGCCAAAGGCGGGGTGATCGACCACGAATGGTCCTTTGCTAGGCGGCGGCAGCGGCTGGTTCAGCCTCGGGCTCCTCTACCTCCGCGACGCGAACCGGAAACGAAAAGGGGATGGCGAGTTCTCCTAGCTGCAGCCAGCCCTGTTGTTCTCTGAAAAGTGCGCTCATTTCACCTCCAGGTTTATTGCGGCTTCCTCGAGGCGGAGCCGCGGACCCAATCTGCTTTTCTCTAAAGGTGACTAAAGTCATCTTTTCATGAATCCGAAAAGCATCCCGTCTTATCTTCGAGGCTGGACTGTCTTGCGCTCGGTCGCTTATTGTCGCGGCTCCGCGGGACCAGACAGCTGGAAAATGGCCGGGTGGGCGGCAACGTCGACGTCGTGTTCGCGCATTTGCACGATCTTGGATTGAAGCCGATGGCGAGCTGGTCGATCGGGAGTCGCTCGCACAACGTGTCTGGGGCGCCGACGGTGTCACCGATGCGAATCTCACGCAGCACATCTACCTGCTGCGCGAACTCCTTGAGGAAGAACGCGGTTCGGGCAGTTATATCTTGACGATCCCACGTCGCGGATACCGCTTTGGCGCCCCGGGAAGTGTCGTTTCGAGCGAGACGGAGGCATTGCTTCGATCGGCGCCCGCCTCGGGGCGCGTCGAAGCGCAGAGTCCGCAGACACTGCAGCACTACTGCAGCGGAAGTTATTTGCTCGATCGCCGTACGGCGCCGGCACTCCAAGCGGCGGTGTGTTCCTTCGAAGCCGCCCTGCAAATTGAAGACGCTTTTGTGCCCGCGATGGTCGGGCTGGGCCGGGCATGGGCGCTGTTAGCGGAATATTGGCACGTCCCCGCCTCGTCTGCTATGCTGCTGGCGCGCCGAAGCATCGAGCGGGCAATCGAACTCGACCCTCGCTCGCCGCCGGCGCTTGCGGCGCTGTCGTAAATCCAGCTCTTCAGTGACTGGGATTGGCTGAAATCGTGGGCCTCGCTCGATGCCGCCTTGACGTTCGATCCGCGGCTGGCCTACGCGTGCAACAATGCGGCCTGGTACTACCTCTACCGGGGTGAATTCGACAAAGCGGCGCTCCAGGCGCGCGAGGCACTCATGATCGAGCCGGCTTCGCTGCTGCTGCAGCTGCTCGAGGCTCGCGTCGCGCTGCACTCCGGCAAGGTCGCCGAAGCGATCTCGTCTATTTCCAAGATCCTAACGATCGATCCGGATTTCTTCATCGCGCGCCGCTTCCTCGCGCTTGCCTATATTATCGGGGGAGATCCCGATCGCGCAGTCGAGGAGATTTCCACACACGGCGCAGACTCGTCTGAAGACGCCGTCTACCGTTTGCCGATGCTCGTCTGTGCTTACGCGAGGCTAGGCGAAAAGGAGAAGGCCGCTCAAACCTATGCCAAGCTTCAAGCGCTCGGCCAGCGACGCTACATAAGCTCTTGGAACCTTGCATTGGGGGCGGCGAACGGCGGACGCGAGGATGAGGCGCTCTGGCTGCTGCGCGATGCTTATGCACAGCGCGATCCGGCACTCCTGCTGCTGCCGCTCCTACCGCTGTTTTCGTCGATCGAAAGCCGGTCCGACTTCAAAGAGATTCTCTGCGACATCGCTGCGTAGCCTCGGCGCGGCCTGGGTCTCAAGCCCTAATGCGAGGCTGCCCGGTACGTTTTGGTGCGCCGGTTTCCATACAATAGCTCTAAGATGTCGCTTTTTGCTTCACCAGGGAATGGCTATGGCGCCGAGACGCTCATGTTCACGTTAACGGTTGTGGTTCTTGCGCTGCCGGTGGCGCTGTTGTTCGCGGCATCCTTTTTCCAGCAGCATATGCGGCGACGAGCAGGCTCGCGTGCGGGCGCTCCAGAGCCGCTATTGCTGCGCAGCCTCAAGGCGATCAAGTAGACGCGCTTTTCGTCACCGACGCCCGTCGAGCGGGCCGAACCGCTGCCGTGATGCTTCGCGCGCCGAACTGGACCGCGACGGGATTCGCCGTGCATTTTGCCGTAGGGTGGTCTTCAAATTAGATAACGCTATTGGAGCTAGCATGCCGAAGATCGCGAATCCTCGACTCGCAGTGACGGCTTTCCTCGCGCTATCCGCGTTGATATCCTATTCGACCCCAATGAGAGTCACGGCCAATCCGGCGAGTTCCGGCGGGCTATCGAAGATCGATCACATCGTGATCGTCATTCAGGAAAACCGGAGTTTCAACAACTTGTTCGAGGGTTTTCCGAACGCCGCAACCTCGAAAACCGGCGCTTGCGACGGTCAAACGATAACCTTGAGCCAAGTACCGCTGGCAACGGGTTGGGACATCTCGCATGCCTTTCAGGATGCAAAAACGGCCGTCGACTACGGGAAAATGGACGGCTTTTGCCACGAGTCAAGCGCGGGCGGCAAGGATACGCAATACTCGTTCGTTCGCGAGAAAGACGTAGCCCCGTATTGGAAGTTGGCCCAGCAATATGCACTTGGCGATAAAATGTTCGCATCGCAGCTGGACGGGAGTTTCGTTGCGCACCAGTACCTGATCGCCGGACAAGCGGGAGGGGCCTATTACTTACCCAACTACGAGCCGTGGGGCTGCGACGGCAACCCAGACTTCCGCGTCGGTATCATGAATGGCGCCGCGACTTCGCCGCAAGGGGGTCTGCCGGTCGGTGTCGCTTTTCCCTGCTTCACGTACAAATCGATCGCCGACGAGCTGGATGCCGCCGGCCTGTCGTGGCGCTCGTACTCACCCCGGTACTGCCCCAAGGTCCACTGCCTTACTTCATACTCCTGGGACGGTTTCGACGCCATCAAGGATATTCGCGAGGGCCCCGATTGGAAGAAAGACGTCGTTTCGCCCGAGACGCAAATCCTGCGAGACGTAAAGAAAGGAAAGCTGGCCGACGTGACGTGGGTTATTCCGTCGGACAAGCTATCGGATCATGCCGGAAGCGACAGCAAACTCGGACCATCTTGGGTCGCGTCGATCGTCAATACGATTGGTGAGAGCGGGTTCTGGCCGTCTACCGCAATCTTCGTGGTCTGGGACGACTGGGGCGGCTGGTACGACGGCGTGGCCCCCCCGCAACTCGACTGGGACGGCCTCGGGGTTCGGGTGCCGTTGCTCTGCATCTCTCCGTACGCCAAATCGAACTACGTGGACCACACTCAGTACGAGTTCGGCAGCCTCCTGAAAATCATCGAGAGCCGCTTCGATCTGCCCTCCTTGGGTCAGACCGATGCACGCGCCGCCGCGCCGACGAGCTGCTTCGACTTTTCCCGGAAGCCGCGCGCGTTCACGGAGATTCCGGCGCCGTATCCGGCGCAATACCTCATCGCGCACCATGGAACGGGCGAGCCCGACAATCAATGAAGCATTCGATTGTAGCCCTGCTCGCGATCGCGGTATTAATTACCGCTTGCACGCCTCGCGCCGGTGTTTCGCCGCCGTTTCCCGCATCGTCGCAGCGTACCGCGTCGTCGCGGCGCGCAACCTCCTCAAGCACACTCTACGTTTCGGACTCCATTGCGAACAAAGTCGTCGCCTTCCAGCTCTCGGGATCCAACCAACCGCCTATCGCGACGATTACTAACGGCATCGACGTTCCGGCCGGAATGGCCACAGACGCTGCCGGCAACTTGTACGTAGCAAACGCCGGGAACAACACGGTTACGGAGTATCATCCAGGCGGCTCCTCGCCGGTAACGACGTTATCCCAGGGCCTGTCGGGCCCGGTCGACGTGGCGGTGGATTCCAAAGGAACGGTCTACGTCGCCAACTATTACACCTTCGGCGACTCCATCGTGGAATTTCTTGGGGGTGGCAGCAAGCCATCGCTATCGATCCACCAACAGTGTTCGTGCTACCCAACGGCGTTAGCTCTTGACGCTAACGAGAACCTCTATGTTACGTACCAAAACTTCTATTCGAACCCGGCCGTCTATGAATATTCGCCTGGGTCGAAAGACGGAACGGATCTAGACCTTGCATTTGGATCCGGCGGTCACTTTTTTGCGGCGGGGCTGCTCGTCGATAAAGCGGGAAATCTGATCGTCGCCGTCGGATCGATTCCCTCGATTGAAGTCTTCCCGCCCGGTAAAAAATCGCCGTCGCAAAGCTTTGGAGCTACGGGATCGCCGCAGCTCCTGCAGTTTGTGAACGATGAGGGCGACGTCGTCGTAAGCGATACGGCGAATCATGCGATTGAAGAGTACACCTATCCCGGGGGATCGCTTGTCGATACGTTTACGAGCGGGTTGCAGAGCGCGTACGGCGCCGCCGTCGGCGGCTCATCGACCAGTCGAGGAAAAAGGTGCCGTTGCAAGCGGCGCACGTGACCCGATTCGGTCGATCGCGCTAACGCGGTACGGCGAGCGCGGCGAACTGACCCTTCAGGGTGTACGTCCGCATTGGCGTCGAAGCGCCGGCAGCAAAGACGACAATTGTGTTCGTTCCCTTTCTTGGAACGTTTGCGACGTAGAGCCGGCCCAATCCGTCGAACGCGAGCGCCCCTGGATAGACGAACCCGGTGTGAATCGAGCGCCAGAGCGTTGTTTGCCCCTTGCGATAGACCGTAATCGATGCTTTCGTCTTCTTGCTTCCGCCGTTGCCGACGTAAAGGTTGCCGTCGGCGTCGATGGCAAGGGCGCTCACGCTATTAATGCCCGCAATCGTCAGTGACGGAGTGCTCTTTCCGCGTGGATACACCACCACGTTAGAACCGCCGCTGAAGAGCCCGTTGGCGACGACGAGATCGCCGTTTGGAGCGATCGCCAACTGGACCGGGAGGCCGATCCCGTCGTTGATGACGCGCGACGGCACGTGCCGCCCGCGCGGGTAGACGCTCACCCAACCGGGGAACACGTCGAAGTTCCCTACGTAGAGGTGTCCGGATTTGTCGAGTACGGGTGAATGGGCAAAGCCGCTGAGGCCTTTGAGCCGCTGCTTGGGTTTCGTGGCGCCGGCTGCATAGACGGCGCCGCTGCCTTCCAATTGACAACAGCCCGAACGATATTGAGCGACCACGAATAAGCGTCCGGCAGCATCGGCAACGAGCCCGTGCGGAACGCCCACGATGCCGCTTAGAATTCGCTGCGGTTTCACGCTCTTTGGCCCGTACACGCTGACGTCACCCTCGTTTGACGCAAGCGAGTTGCCGACATAGAGATTGCCGGAACCATCGAGAGCTAGCGTTGTGGGGTTTTCGATATCTGCGGTAATCGTCGGGCCGCCTAACATCTGCACCATTCCATTCGGCGACGGGCAGGGAGAGCTCGACGGACACGTCTGCGCGACATAGGCAAACGGTCGTTGTGTTTTGCCCGAAAGCGCGGGCTCGTTCGTCGCGGCGAGATTGGTTGGCGCACCCGCTGGGGCCGGGATGCTGCCGCCGCAGCCGGACACGATCGGAGAAATACCAATCAAGACGGCCGTCAAGAGTATCAATCGCATGGCCACGGCGGTTTCGACCGGGCGAAGGCCCGCGCCCTAGCAAGGACACCGAGCCCCTTCCGGGTCCCGGCCCCCGGCTACCACGATGGAGCTGAGTGGCGGGTACCGAATAGCCTTGCCTTCACCCTTTTGCGTGAGGATCGATCCTACAATCGGAGGTCGCAATTTGGAGAGACATTCCGACGAAGCGCCCCTGTTTAACGTCACGCACCTCATGACGTTATCTGCCCTCGCAAAATATGGAAGTTTCACCCGAGCTGCGGAGGCACTTGGCGTTTCACAGCCTTCGATATCGCAACAAATTCACGAGATCGAGGATGTCGCCGGCTTGCCGATCGTGGATCACAAAGGGCGCTCGATCAGCCTCACGCCGATGGGGCTCAAGCTGGCGGAGATCGGACGCCGTATTGCAGTGGAGCGCTTTCGGGCGGGCCGCGTCGCCCTGCAGCACAAAGCTGGTACCGATGGCCGCCTTACGATCGGCGCCAGCTTGACGACGAGCGTCCATCTCCTTCCTGGTGCCGTAAACCAGTTGCAGCGGGGGCGACCCGACGCGGTGGTCGAGCTGCGCGTCGGCAATACGCACGACGTTGCGCAGATGGTAGCCGACGATCTTGTCGACCTCGGTGTTGTGGAGGGCGACGTCGACCGTCCCGAATTAGTCACCGCGCCGTTTGCCACCGATCGCCTGACCTGCATAGCGCATGCCGCTCACCGCTTGCGCGGCGAGCTCTCGCGGCCCGAGGATGTGAGCGACGAAACGCTGCTCGTGCGAGAGGACGGTTCAGGCACCAGACGTGTCGTTCTTACGGCACTTGCTTCCCAAGACTTCCACTTTAAGCGGACCCTCCTCTTTGGCACGAACGAGACCATAAGAAGTGCGGTCGCGTACGGGATCGGCATCGCATGGCTATCAAGAATTTCGGTCGAGGCCGACCTTGCGGGCGGCGCGATTTGCGAACTGCGCTTCGCAACGCCGGCCATCGAGCGGAAGTTTAGCGTGGTACGCCGCAGGGACACTTCGCCAACGCCGCTGGGCGAAGCGTTCATTACGGCTATTAAAAGCCAGAACATGCCGTTTCATGACTTCGCGTCGGCGAACGCTACGGATGCAACGCTACACGAAGCTGCGTCGGTAGTTGGAAGGACCAAAAAGTGATCGATCGCGACGTTTGGGCTGAACGTGCCGACGTCGACCACATTGGTGGCGTCGTTGAGGGCGAAATGCACCTAGACAAACACCGAACGTCGTGGATACTGATCCCCGATCTCTAGGATCGGTTAAGACTCCGAAGAGCGAGCTGAGCGTTAGCGAGTATAGCCTCACGCCGGAACGAGGTCATCAGCTTCCGGCTTAATCGTTCATAGCTTTCCTTATAGCGAGACCCTGCTTATGGATCCATAAGCCAGACCCAGATGGAGCGGACCATCTGCGGGCTTATAATGGGGGCCGATATGCCGACAACTACTCGTCCTCGTGCAAAGGAGACCGAAAATGAACGACAAGCTGAAAGCCGCGCTGGCGGCGCCGTTACTCTGCGCAGCTGTTCTTAACGTGACGATACCGGTCGCCGCGGCTTCTACGGACTCGCTGTTTCTCGCTCAAGTTGAAAAGTCCATGGCTAGAATGATGGCTGGGATGACTATTAAGCCTTCGGGAAGCGTCGATGACGACTTCGTCGCATCCATGGTGCCGCATCATCAGGGCGCAATAGAAATGGCTGAAGCGGAACTGCGCTACGGGGACAACGATAAACTCCGGCGGATCGCTCAAGAGATCATCGTGACTCAACAACAAGAGATCGCGGCAATGCGCGTCGCGGCCGGAGAACCGTTGCCTCCGTCCGCGCCGGCACCCGATCAGCGCTAGCTATAGGAGGTAAGAAAAATGCGTTTCAATTTGTTTTCCGCAGCCGCGCCGGTCGTCTCGGTTCTGCTCGGTGCAGCGCCCGCACTGGCGGGGCAAGCGCCGTTCCCAAACGCTGGTCCGGATACCCCGGTGAGCCATCGTGACCGCGTCTATTCGGCCGAACAGTTTTCAAATACCATCTCGGTCACGGACCCCGTGGACAATAAGCTCCTCGGCGTGATTCGACTCGGCGATCCGCAGCCGGGGAACTACAGCCCGCTTTACAAGGGGCAGCTGCTCGTGCACGGGATGGGACTCTCGCCCGACCATCGTACGATTGCGGTCGTTTCCATCGGTTCCAACTCCGTCGCATTTATCGACACGGGAACCAATACGGTCAAACACATCACCTACGTGGGCCGCTCGCCGCACGAGCCGTTTTATACTCCCGATGGATCCGAAGTATGGGTAACCGTACGCGGGGAGAATTACGTCTCCGTCCTCGACGCCCAAACCTACAAGGAGAAGCTGCGGATTATCGTTCCGAATGGTCCCGGAATGCCGACCTTCTCACCCGACGGCAAGTATTGCTACGTGTGCTCTTCCTTCAACCCCGAAACCGTAGTCGTTAGCGTTGCCGACCACCGAATCGTTGGCCGCGTTCCTCAAGCGAGCCCGTTTTGTCCAAACATCGCGGCAACTCCCGACGGCAAGCAGGTTTGGTTCACACTCAAGGACACGGGCAAGGTAGAAGTGTTCGATGCGCAGCCGCCGTTTACGGTGCTCAAGACGCTCACGACCGGCCCAATCACGAATCATGTTAATATCGTACGCAACGCGAACGGCCAGTTTGCCTACGTGACGATAGGCGGCCTCAACGAGGTAAAGGTCTTTCGTACGAGCGACTTCACTCAAGTGGCCACCATCCCCGTCGGTAGCTTGCCGCACGGGATCTGGCCGTCCGGCGATGGGACTCGAGTCTACGTTGGACTGGAAAACGGGGATCGAATGACCGCGATCGACACCTTGACGAATAGGGTCATCGCGACAAGCCCTATCGGACAGGCAGCGCAAGCGGTAGTTTATGTGCCGGATGCGGTGCCCAGCGGAACCGGCACGGAAGGCCTCCAGTCCCTTGGGCTTGCCGCGCAAGCGACGCACTTCGCACTGGCCGCACGCGGCAACGGGAGCGCCGTAAACGGGAAGCCGCCGACCAGCGTAGCGCTCTTCGATTAAGGAATCGTCCAGATCCTCGAAGCCGCAGTGACGGGTCTCCAGCCGATGCAGCACTACGTTCTCGCCCTCTCGCGTCAGACCGACGGTGGTGGAACGCTCGAGCCTCTCTCGGCATTCATGACGAACGCAGCCGGTTCCCAGATCGTCAACACGACCGGCCCGATTCGTCAAATCGTGCACGGCGAAGACAAATATCCGCGCCGATATTTTGTGATTGCCCCCGGTACAATGACCAACCTCGGCGCGGCCGTACAGGTTCAAGCGCCATGAACCGATACAGAGAGTCGTCCTTATTACGGGTGCTTCGTCCGGCCTTGGAAGGCAAACCGTCATTCATTTTGCAAACAACGGATGGGGCGTTGTTGCGACGATGCGCAAGCCGGACGCGGGCCTCGACCTAGCGCGAATGCCCGGCGTGTTCGTAGCTCGTCTGGACGTCCAGGAACATAGAAGCATCTCCAGCGCAATCCATGCTGGCATCGAGCACTTCGGGCACGTCGACGCGCTCGTGAACAACGCCGGCGTAGGGCTGTTCGCCGCCCACGAAACCTGCAGAGACGGAACGTTTCGGGCGTTCAAAACCGCCTCATGAGGATTTACGCCGGTGCGGTCGTCGTTGAAGCAATACTGCGGCCAGTTGACGCTCTTGGCGGCGCGCGCCGGCAGCCTCTGCCCGAGCGGTTGAGCGAACGAGAACGATGCGGAGCCGGTTCCCTGGGAGCTCGGCACCGAAGCGACATCGCGGGCCTGACACGCCGTCAGGGCCGCTGCAATTGCAAAAACGGCGAGCGTTCGATGCATAGTGCTGCACTCTAGCAGCGCATTATGAAGAAAGTATTAGGGCGTGACCCCGACCCAACCGTGAAGGAAGCCTAACAGGCCAGCCAAGTCCGCGTCGCAAAGACGCTACTTTCTATCTGCATAAGGAGCAAAGGGATGCACCTACTAGCGATACTTCTAGGCCTGGTGCAGTCACAGGAGACAGCAGCGTCCCCTACGGGTCCTTTGTGGCAAATCGGCGATCCGTCAATCACTGCCAATACTGGGCAATGCGGAGTCGCTACGTACCCGACGGCTGCATCCGCTAATTTTTTGTTGGTCAAGGCTGCCGGTTGCATGCGCAATCAGTTGAATCCCATCGGCAATGGCGGTTCCGGTGTATATTTACTAAACGCAGGTCAAACATATACGTGGAACTTTCAGACCGTTACGCACATGGGAATCGATTCTGGTAAATTCACGCAGCGTTTGGTCTGGCAGATTCATGACTACGCCTGCGGTTTATCGCCGGTTACGGTACTCGGCATTCAAAACTTGGCCGGCGGCGCAAACGGACAAACCTGGTACCTTCAAAGCGGCAACGGAACTGAAACGTTGCCTTACGTCGAAGGCGCAACCGATACGTGGAAGATTACCGCACTGATCTCGTTAACGGGGACCGGAAAGATCCGTGCATGGCATAATGGTGTTCAGTTTGCTAGCGGAAGCGGCAAAACGTTTTCGTGCGGGGCAAAACCGTGGTTCAACTTTGGACCATACATGTGGAACTGGACGAATGGAGCGACATCGACTTTGACACAGGTTGGAATCTTGTTCAAGTACATGCAAATGACGAGTCCATAAGGCCTCGCAGAGCAGCGGCTTCAGACCACTTTACATCTAGGGAGAGATCGCGGTATCCTCGGTCTCGGCGCTTGCCACAGCGCGGCACCACTAGCCAACGTCGGAGCACTGGCATACTCAAATGCCAGTGCTCTTCAATTCTGACGCCGCTGCCCAAAAAAGGGAACGCCGATTATTTCTTTGCTGCCACCACGCCGAGCGGCGTATCGAAAGCGCCGGTAAACGTCGCAATCGGTGAGCCGCCAGCCGGGTACTTGAACACCTCACCGTCGTCGTTACCCGCATCTCCGCAGTACACAAGGCCTGGAACGAGCCACGTCTGGGCGCAGTCGCTGGAACCCGTGAACGGTATCGTGGATTTCAACATCGCCGTTGTTCCGCTGACCTTATACTGATACATCGCATTCGCTACCTGATCGAAGACGGTAAGGTAGGTGCCGTCCCACTGCACTGAGCCGGGGAACTGCACTGCGTTGCTCGTTTTGATCGTCACGAATTTCGTGCTGCCCTTCGGGAGCTCGACGAGCGCAAAGCCTGAGCGGTCGCCGGTAAAGCCGTCGGCGAAGAGATTGCCCTGGCTGTCGTAGCCGTCGAAGAACTCCTCGTCCAGGGGTGTGGAGTAAACCGTACCCGGACCGCCCGCTTTCTTGAAGATGACGACGTCGCCGCCACCGGCACTCGCCGACCCCTCATAGATTCCGACTGCGAGATCGCCGTTGGTATCCATGGCGCAGCTGGTTGGGAAGGAGTCGGGGATAGAGAGCGTCTTGATCAGTTTCTGGGGCACCTTGAATTCCTCGATCTGGTCTTCGCCCGCGACGATCCAGAACGTCTTCTTCCCATAGCCGTAGAGGACGTTCGTACACCCTTGGCCTCCGACGTTATTGATCATACCGATCTCGTGGACGCTCTTCGGATAGTCGAAAATGCTGGCGTAGCTGCCGTAGTCATTGATAATGTATTCGAATGTCTTGGACTTCTTATGCCGGTCAGGAACGAACGTCGCATAGCGAGGCATTGGTCTTGGCGTGATTGCTGCCGTTAGCGGCCTTCCGTTTAGTGAGAGCACGCTACCCGGGGATCCACCATTGAGCGCAGCGGTGGACGGAGCGCCCGCCGAGCCGCCGCTACACGCCGAACATATCGAGAGGGCAACCAAGGCGCTGGTGTACTTGGCGAGACCAGTTGTATTCATTTTAGTCACTCCTTTTCTGAGTAGAAACGGTCGTAAGTTTCAGGTCATATATATTTGCCGCTCGTTTCTTCCACTTTGGCAAGCGGTAGCCTCCGGTGCCGGTGAGCCATGGCGACAATCGGCTGAACTACTCGCGATCGACCGTCTGATACGAAGGTAAAGGAACGCCGGCGATCGCTCAAGACTCTCGCGAGCGTGTACCGTTCGTTCCGCGGATCAAAAGAAAAGCGCTTCGGTACGAGAGCCGGAGTCCTTTTGCCTTAGGCAGCGTTCCTTGACAGCAAGACCGCGCAACATTGTACAATATTTGTGGAAGGGCAAGGTGAGTGTTTCCGTCGCTTTCATCGCACCGAAAAACGCAGATAACCCTCACTCGAATGGCTTGATTTCTATTGATTATGCTGGGAGTTTGTTTTTGATGCGGTCACCGACGGTGCCTATCTTCTTTGCGACGATCGTTTGCTTTACGGCCATCGGGTCATTCCCGTTGATCGCCGGGGCGCGAACCCTCGCTACCTCCGACTGCACGAGCGTCCTTTTTGTTGGCGATAGTCTCACGTACGTAAACAACTTGCCGGCCATATACAGGGCGATTGCCAACAGCAAGGGCGGCTGCGTGACCGTTGCGATGGTCGCCTCGGGTGGCGAATCGTTGAGAGAGCACTGGAAAACTGGCGACGTCGTAAGGCAATTACAGGCGCATCATTGGACCTTCGTAGTGCTTCAAGACCAAACGACCTTCGGCCAAGTATACCTGGTGAACGGCAAGTCTCACGTTCGGGATGCTAGAGAGCTCTTTATTTATGGTCGCAAGCTCGCTGATAGGATACGAGCCGCGCGCTCCGTCCCGGTTCTGTTCCTGCCGTGGACTCCCCGAGATATGAATCCGCGAGACGCGGAGTTTGTGCGGTGGGCCTATCAAAGCTTCGGTCTGAAGCAACAAATTTCGATCGTGCCCGTCGGCTACGCTTGGAGGAGCGCGTCGAAAAATGCCCTATCGCCGGCACTGTATCTCCCCGATGGCAGTCATCCCACCGCCGCTGGGTCCTATTTGGCGGCCGCCGTATTCGTCACGTACTTGAACAAAGTAAATCCGGAGGGTGCCGTCTCCACCGTCCTGGGCAACGCAGTAGACTTCGACTCAGGAGGCGTCAACCGGCAGAGTAACGTGCTGCTTGCCGACATCGAGTCCACATCGGCTCTGCTTCTGCAAAAACTCGCTTGGGACGCGAGGCTGTGGGTTGCCAGTGGCGCCGAGCGCCAACCGCCTCCGGCCGGATTGCCGGTCCTCCTAGCCGGGCGCGTCTTGGACCCTGGAAGCTTGAATGGGGAGTGGGTTGGCCGGAACTCGGTGTATCCGTATCCAGCAACGATGAGGCTCACAATCTGCGAAAAACCTCTTGCGGTTAAGGGCGTTGTGGATTTTGGCGGCAGACCCGACACCATCACATTTGCTGATGCGTCCCCGCATCTCCACCGACGAACGCTAACCTTTATTGACGCACGCGGTCCGAATGGTGGACGTGTGCGATACACAGCGAGATTGCACGGGACGAACCTTGGCGGTATCGGCGAAATCATCGTCGACTCGGCGCCAATTTACGCAATCGGCGAATGGTCTTTGACTCGGCGAAAGCAGGCAGCGCATTGCATAGCGCAGGGGTAACTACCGCCTAACCGCGGTACAGAGCCGCAGCAGCAACGGAACCTCGCGGTACGCCGGCGCAGACTGAGCAGCGGGGCCTTCTAACGCCGATCTCGTTGCAAGCCTTCCAACGTCTCATCTTTTTCGCAGGAAGTTTTAATTGGTACTGACGAGAACTTTCGCCTCAACGGTGCTAGAAATAAAAGCATGATGAAACTTCATAACGCCTTACTGGCATGCGCTCTGGGCGCAGGATGGTTACTCGGCGCGGCGGCGCCGGCATCGGCGGCTCACGTCTCCGGTGGAACCGCGCGAGTGGCCACGACTGCCCGCGTTCTCCCAGGCAACCGTTACTACGGAGGCGGATCCCGCTCCTACGGTTACCGCAATGGCTACGGGTACGCCTATCGCCCCGGCTACGGCTATCCGTACGGCTACGGCGTTAGCGTTGGCGTTGGCTACGGCTACGTTGGCGGAGGCTACGGCTACGCGCCCTATCCGGCCGTATATGGACGCCGCGCATATTGGGCAGGTCGTCCGTATTCGCGCCCTTATCGCCGCGCATATTGGGGACGGCGTTTCGTTCGCTAACGTATCGCGCCCATCGTTTTTGAATAAGGCTCTAGTCGCTCGAGGCTAGAGCCACCACGTCAAGGTGTTCGGCCGGCGTTTACGTCGGCAACCGCGGCAACCGTCCACACATCCTTTACTTGGAGTGTATTTCGGAGTTCAAGGAACCGAAAACCCGAAAGGACCATCGAACGGTGACCTTAGGCTCGTAGGTGATCGCCTAGGCTCAAGAGTCACAAGGCCAAGCTGAACGCTAACGATTCCCTTGAAGGAAGCATACGATAGGAGCCTCGAGTTGTGTTCTACTCTGGCGACGGCAAGCCGCTCAAACCGGACAGCGTATCGAGGTGGTTCGCGGCAGGCGTGAAGCGGGGCGAGATTCCGCAGGTGCGGTTTCACGACCGGCGGCACAGTCACGCGACCCAGCTACTCCGAGCCGGGGTCCGTCCAGAGCCTGTTGTAGTTCTGTTGTTTGTTCCGGGGTCATGTTCTGGGTCTCCATGGCCACATGCGGCCTTAGGCATGGCGATAAAAAGGAACGTAATCTCTCCGACAGAAGGGCGCCCGGAAATGACTTTCCTACCACAGATACCTCCTTTCGAAGTAACACTGCGGCTAAAGCTTATTGCAGACAAGGACGCGCCACTCGACTTCCATCGTGCGCAAGAGGCTCTCTCAATCGAAAAGCCATTTAAAGTCTGGCGCGCCGGTGATCCAGTATCGCCGTCACAGCAGCATCGAGCCGTGAAGCACGACGCAGTCTGCTACACCATCGAGGAAAGCATACAAGATCAGGTGTTACTCCCGCACATAGATGCTCTGCTCAGTTGTTTGGAAAGTCGCGGGCCAGAAGCCTCAGCATTCATGGAGCAGTATTCGTGCGAACTTTCGCTTTCGGTGCGATTATACTGGCGCGGGGAAGATGCGCCCATGGAGTGTCCGTGGTTGCACCTAAGCGCGGAAACGGCTCGGCGCATGTCCGCTCTATCGCTCGACTTGGACCTCGATCTGTACTCGCTCTAGGATATATACGACGGCTTATAGGCGCCGTCGGGGGCCTTCGAACCGGACAAAAAGTTCCAGTCAGGTCTGTATCGGGAACAGGCGACCGGAATGCTCGTTCGGTCTGTATCCGGAGGTGTACTACCCCTCTTCCATTGTGTATCGGGCCATTGGCCCACAGACTTATCGACATTGTGGCCAGTGTGTTTCCATCCTGATCCATCGTCATCGTCAATGGCCATTGCTGCCTGCCTAGTGTACCGTCATTGCACTCTGCATCGTGTCCTCGTTCAAAGGCCAGATCTTCAAAGCACCGGATGACGTCGTGGCTGCCAAACGAAAAGCCAACCTCCAGAGTTAGAAACCCGCGGGTGAAGTCGTCGACGACAGCAGTCGCTCGGACATTTCGACCGTTAGCTAAGCGATCCTGGATAAAATCGATCGACCAACGTTCATCGGGTCGCGAAACGGCCGGAGCAACGTTGCCACGGATATAACGCACCTTGCGCTTCTTGCGCGGACGCACTTGCAGCGCCAGACTCCGGTAGATCCGTCGAAATCGAAACTCGCCGACCTCGATCTCATCGCGCCGAATCATGATCAGCAGCCGGCGCCAACCCCACCGCGGACGCTCCTGTGCCAGCTTCTGCGTTCGCTCAGCGATCGCGCTGTCGTCCTTGGGCTTGCCGCGGTAGCGCAGCGTTCGGCGCGGCTGTCCGACGATCGCGCAGGCTCGCACTTGGGAGAATCCGGACTCTTGCAAGGCCCTCACCGCTTCTTTTCGCCGCGAGGGGTCCAGCCGTTTTTTGCGATCAGCTCCCGGACCGCGTCGACCTCCATCGTCAGTCGTGCGATCACCCGGTCTTTGCGCGCGCTCTCGGCCTCGAGTTGTTTGAGCCGCGCCAGATCGCTGGTCTCCAGGCCGGCGTACTTATCACGCCACAGGCGGATGGTATTGGCATGAATGCCGTGCCGTCGCGCGAGTTCGGTAGCAGCTGTGCCGGCATCGAGCTCCTTGAGTATTCCGACGATTTGCGCCTCGGTGAAGCGACTTTTCTTCACGTGAATTCTCCTTGGGCCGAAGCCCGGAACTCACAGTTTCAACTTGAGCCGTTTTGCCACCTCAGGTCAGAGGGACTCGTGGAAGTCGCACGCTAGCGCACTCGCAGGCCGAGCGGCTCGCCGCTTGACGCAAGTGCGTAGATCGCGGGATAATTGTGTTGCGGCCATGCGGTCGGCTTTCGTTCGCATTATAATGCGGGCGAAATGTCGATTGAAAGGTTCCTAGGATCAGGAGCCTTTATTTATGAGCACCGTAGTCGCATTGACAACTCGCTTGACGGATCGGGTCTATTCAATGAAGTCGAAGCCGCGGTCGCTGACATGGGAAGACGCGCCAGAGATTTTGACGGTCGAAGAGGCCTCGGTTCTGGTCCGCGTCCCGCGCAATGGTGTCTACGCCGTCATTCAAGCCGGGCTGCTTCCAGCCGTTCGCCTGGGTCCGCGACGGATCCGAATTGCCAAGGCGGCGCTCAAAGAGGTTTTTCATGTTTCCGCGGAGCAGACCGACGTGACCGCCGCCTTGAACCACGGAAAGGCGTAAAGGAATCCCGTGGAAGGTCATCTGTACCAGCGAGGCAAGACCAAGGCTTGGTATTTGCTTTATGATGTGCCTGTTGCACCGGACGAAAAGCGCAGGCAGCGCAATATTCGGATTGGCCGGATGCCAAAGGCTGAGGCGGAAGCTCGCAAGCGCGAGTTGCTCCGACGTATCGACGAAGGGCTCGAATCCAAGCCCGTCGCGCTCAATACTGGAGAATACGTGGCCGGCTGGCTCGAGTCCGTGAGCCATTCTCTGGCTGCGAAGACTCACGAACGGTATGCGTCGCTCCTGCGCAAGCACGTAATCCCCGTGATAGGAGGGATTCAACTCGGACGGGTCACTTCCGATCACATCGAAATGATCTATAGCCGGCTTCGTGCCAAGGGCCTCTCGCAACGCACTTGCCTGCATGTGCACCGCGTGCTTCATACGGCTTTTGCCGATGCCGTGCGCAGACGAAAGCTCAAAGAAAATGTGGTCGGTCAACTGAAGGCTCCCCGCGTCGACATGCACGAGTTGACGCCGGTCAGCTCTGATCAGATGCGTACCCTGATCCGCACCGCGCAGCGCACCCGCCTGGCCGTCCCGGTGGCGCTTGCTGCAGTGACGGGTCTGCGACGCGGTGAACTGTTGGCGCTTCGTTGGCGAAATGTGCGTCTAGACACGCGGGGCTCACTGTACATCACCGAAGCGCTGGAACAGACGCGCCGACTTGGTGTGCGGTTCAAGCCGCCGAAGGGAAAGTCGCGACGGCTCATACCGCTCTCGCGTGAAGGGGTCGCCATCCTATCAGCTCACAAAACGTACCAGGAACACGAACGCCAACGCGTCGCCAAACCCTATACGGACAACGATCTGGTGTTCTGCAACGCAGACGGAGCGCCGTGGCCGCCCGATACTTTCAGTAAACAGTTTCGCGCAATCGCGGCGGTGGCCGGACTACGCGGCTTCCGTTTCCACGATATACGGCATGCATTCGCCACGCTTACGCTCGCGGATGGAAGGCCCGTCAAAGAGGTGCAGCTATTGCTGGGACACAGCACAGCTAACACGACGCTGTCCTTCTACGCTCGCCCCGTAGAAGGTCTGGGGCGCGAAGCAGTCAGCAAACTGTCCCGCTCGTTGCTCCGAAACCGGAAAGGGTCGGAGAGTTCGTTACCAAATGTTACCAAATCGCCTTAGACCGCCGTCGTCGATCTAGGCGATCGTGCGGAAATTCCGCATAAACCTGCGCTTGCGGTGCGCGGAGAGGTGGCCGAGTGGTTGAAGGCGGCGGTCTTGAAAACCGCAGAACGTGATGAACGTTTCGAGGGTTCGAATCCCTCCCTCTCCTGATTACTTCGCCTCGCTTGGGGGTTGTGAGGACGTAAAGGCGCTGCCGGCTATGCGGCAGCGCCTTTACGTTTGCAAATCAGGCATCGGGCTGGAGCCCCCCACACACTAGTCCTTGGACTTAGGGTACACCGCAAGGCCGGCCGGGTTCGGAACGCTTATCGATTCGAACGGCGTCGTCTTGCCGCTCTTGTAACCCGCGACGTCACCTGGATAGTGCAGGCTGTTACCCACGAAGAGCGTTCCGGTTTTCTCGAATGCGATCGAGTAGGGGCCCGAAAGTCCATTCGTGATGGTGGCGAACGCCGACGTTTTGCCGAGGTGGAAGCCGAGCACCGTGTTGCTTAGGTTATTGGTTACCCAGAGACTGTTGCTCGAATCGAACGCAAGGCCGGTCGGATCGTCTAAGCCGCTTAGGCCGAGATTACGTGGCGTCGTCGAACCGTGGGGTACTTCCCAAACAACATTTTGAAGTGCATCGGCAACGTAAAGGTTGCCTTTTTTGTCGACCGCGAGGCCCACCGGGAGGTCGAATCCGTTAATCTGTTCGCTCGGCGTCGAGGCGCCTTTGGGATAGACCAGGACGTAGCACGATCCGGCGGTCGCGCCGCTGGTCACGTAAACCGTATCCTTTTTATCGACCGCGATGCCATTGGGAAAAACGAGTTGCGCTCCGCTCAGCGTCACGCTCGGACTCGTCTTACCGAAGGGGTACTCGGTGACCGTGCTGTTCCCGTTATTGGCAACGTAGACCGTTCCGTGGAGATCCACCGCGTCGTTGACCGGCAGATCGATGCCGGTAGTAATGGCACCCTTTTGCGTCGGATTCTTCTTATTCGCCGGGAAGAGACGGATGGTGTCAGCATCGAGGTCCGAAACGAACAGCGTTGCCTTGCGTTTGGACTTATGGAGGTAGCCCGCGCCGCGTTGCGCGTCGGCCGACTCGATCTGCTTCGGAGTCAAGCCGAATCGGACGTCCGCTCGGACCGACTGCACGCGCGCGCCCTGCGCCGCTTGCATGGGTGTCGTCGCAGATTGAGACGCGCAGGCTGCCAAGAAGGGCACGACGAGCGCGCCAGCGGGTAAAACGAACCGAGATCGCATGAGGCATCTCCTGTAGGGCGCGCCAGTCGGCGCATCGGGGGTTATGTAGAGAGCGGTCGAATTGCTCGCTGCGATGAGCCGAACCCTCTACACGTCCAATGCTATGGCCAATCCCAGATGAGGCCTTCAGCGGCCGTGCCGCTGCAACCGGATAGTCCATAAAGAACGAGCGCGCCGGCGCCGATCGCGAAGAGCAGCAAAGCTCCCGCGGCGACATAGAGCTGCGTTCGGCTCAGCGACCGCTTCGGGTAACGGTTTGCCGCCCAGAAGAGCACGAGTACGGCCGCGACGAACCCTGCAAAAATCGCCCACAGCCTCAACGAAAAGACTGCTTTGCTGTGCGGGCAGTATCGCGCCGCTAGGTCCTGGGCGACGGCCATCTCCGCGTGGCCCATGGCGAGGAGGACGATGGTGTATTCGTGTGTCATCGAGCTAAAACAACCGGCGCAACGAGCACCAAGAGTTATCGAAAAACCAAGCGAAGCCGACGGTAGCGGCGAGAAGCAGTAACAGCGCCGCGGCGATGTAGCAGAGAGCGCGAACTGCCGCGGTCCTGCCGAGCACCCGTCCCCACGCGATCGATCCTAGTGCCGCACTGCACGATAGCGCGACCACCGTCCAGAGAACGGCCGAGGTCGAGGCGCTCTGGCCCAAACACGTAAGCGCGGTGAGGCGCGCGGCGGAGATGTCCGGCGCACCGAGTCCCAGCGAGTATGGTGCCGAAGCGGAGCACGCGTAGAAGATCGCGGCGCCGAGCGGTGCGGTGCAGACGGCAAGCAGTAGAAGAACGGCCGCCGCGAAGCTCCTTCCGCGCCGGCGTACGATCAGGGCCACGGCCGCGAGCGCCAAAAGCAGGCACCATAGCCAGATGAAAGCGTGCGCGTGCTGGCGCGCGCAGTACCGCGCTCCGAGACTCCAAATCAGGTCCACAGTGTGGGAAGCGTTAAGGGCCGGCGCTCGGTAACGGCGCGGGCGTGAGCGGCGACTCGGCGTAAATTTGATCGAGCACTTTTAACATGAGCGCATTGGCCGTCGGTTTGTCGTCGAGCGAAACGGTTAGATTCGTCCACACGATCAGCGCTACGCCGTTGGCGGGATCGTAGCCCATGAACGAATTGTAGCCGGGGGTCTCGCCTCCGTGAAAGTAGATGGCATTGGATCCCCAGCGCAGCTGGCTGATGCCGTAGCCGTACTGCTGGCCGCCTGGCTTGCTCGGGTCCTCGGGTCGCAGGCTCTCGAGCCAGCGCTGCTGATACGCCGCGTCGAACACGCGGCCGGAGACCAGTGCCCTGATCCAGATCGCGAGATCGTCGGCGGTTGAGACGACACCTCCGGCCGCGGCGGCAAAGGAGTGGTTCAGATTCGTGTAGTCGTTGGGCACGAGCGTTCCCGCGCGGGCCGCTGCCTGGACCGCAGGCGAATACGGGGGCGTTCCGAGTAAGGCGACTGAGGAGCTCCCGTACAGGTACCCGTGCGAATACGGATCTGGGAGTGCGACCACGTTGCTTGGAGGCAACGCGGTGTGGCGCAGGCCGAGCGGGCCGAACAAGCGCTGCTGCAGTGCTTCGGCCAACCCTTTGCGGTCGACTCGCTCAACGATCAGGCCCAGCAGCGCGTAGTTTGTATTGGAGTATTCGTATTGCGCATCGGGAGCGAAATTGGGCGGCCGCGCAAACGCGATCGCCAGCAGTTCGGCGGGGGTCCAGGTTTTGCTCATATCGTGGTCGATGATCGCGGCGACCTCCGGCGAGCTCGTGTAGTCGTAGAGACCGCTGCGCATATCCAGAAGTTCGGCGATTGTGATGTTGTCGCCGTTCGGCACGCCGGCGACGTACTTCGAAACCGGGTCGCCGAATTTGAGTTTGCCTTCCTGGGCCAGCTGCACGATCACCGCGGCGGTCATCGTCTTGGTGTTCGAGGCAATTCGAAAGTACGTGCCGGCTGAAGGCCGGCTCGTCGTGCCGATCTGTGTGGTGCCGTAAGCGGCCGTGAAGTCGCCTTGCGGCGTGCGCAGAAGCACGAGGGCGCCGGGAAGCATGAGCTCCCTGGCGGTGGCGTCCACCATCGTTTGCAATGCAGCTTGGCTGATCGGCTTGAGCGCCGGCGCCGGGGTGCTTGCGCCGAGCAGCGCGACGCCGAACACTAAACTCATGAGCCGAACAGGCATAAAGCCCCGCCTTCTAGCGGCTACGATTATCGTCCGCAGCCTGGTGTGCAGCGCGCAGGGGCGCTGCGGCGCTGTCTTGCTTCGGACGACCGTAAAAGCCTCTCCAAAGAATGAAGATGACACGGACACGACGATCGGTGCCGATTTGCTCGCGAGCGGCGTTCGCGGCGGTGCTGGGCGGCGACTAGCGCGCCGGGGATGCGGGCTCGAGATCGAGCCGGTCGTACCGCCGCAGCCGGTACACGGCTACGCAGACGAGCCAGCTGGCGGCGAAGACGCCGACGATGACGAATCCGAGGACTCCAAAATTATTGCTTACGGCGGCGAGCGCATTCCACGGAGACCCGCTGAGGCCGAGGCGCTGTGCGAATACGCCGAACGCTTCGATCCCGCCGACGATCAGCGCGACCAGGACGGAGATCAGCGTAACGACCATGTTGTAGTACAGCTTGCGCATCGGCTTGACGTATGCCCAGCCGTATGTGCTGAGCATGAGAACTCCATCGGTGGTGTCGAGCAGCGACATGCCGGCCGTGAACAGCAGCGGAAAGATCAAAATGTCGACGACCGGCAGGCCTTTCCCGGCCTCCACGGCGGCGATGCCCAGCAAGCCGACTTCGGTTGCGGTGTCGAAGCCCAAACCGAAGAGGACGCCGATCGGGTACATCTTCCAGCTGGAATCGACGACTTTGATGAGCCCGCCGAAGAAGCGGCCAATCAAGCCGCGCCGGTCGAGCATATCGTCGACGCCGGCACCGGCATCTTTGCCGGCTTTGCGAAACGCGCGAACGATATCGAGCAGAACGGCGAGGTTGATTCCGGCGACCAAAAACAAGAATGCCGCAGAAATCGAGGTTCCGATAATTTCGCCCGCCTGTTGCAGGCCCGGCAGATGCGCTTTCACGGCCCCGGCACCGATCGCGATGCCTACGCTGAGGGCAACGACGATGCTGGAATGGCCGAGTGAGAAGTACAGACCCACCCCAACCGGACGTTGGCCCTGCTGCATCAGCTTTCGCGTGACGTTGTCGATCGCGGAGATATGATCGGCGTCGACAGCATGGCGTAAGCCGAACGTGTAGGCCAGCATTGCCGTGCCGAGCAGGATCGGATGAGACGAAAATGCCCAGAACGCCAGAGCCCACGCGGTCAGATTGAGGCCGATGAGCGCGGCGTAGACGGCGACGATTTTGTCTCGGGTCGTCGAGTGGCCTGGGCTGAAAAGGCGCGACGCCATGGCTAGGTTCCCGCGGTATCTAAAGAGCGGAGGGCTTGACGGGCGGCGTCGGCGTAGAATGGATGGAAGTGCGCGTCGGTTTGCAGCGCGTCGTGTAATCGGCGGAGTGCTTCGTTGCGGTGTCCCGTATGTAAGGCAATAATCCCAGCGTGATATTGCAGCTCGGGATCCTGCGTGTCGTATCGAACGGCCCGTTGGGCGAAGACCCGCGCCTGTGCCCAGCGGCCCATCGCGCTAAGCACCCAGGCCATGGTGTCGTCGGCGTATATTTCGTTGCCGCGCTTGTCGAGATCCGACCGCGCCGCGGCGAGGGCGTCGTCGAGGTGTTCGTCGTGCTCCGCGTAGTAGATCGCCAGGAGGCGGTCGTTGATGCCTTGTGCGTTGAAGAGGCGCTGCTCGGCTCGGATCAGGGCGTCGGTCCGCTGTGCTGCTGGGGCGTCGCCCAGCGCGCGTTGCGCGTCGGCTTCGTACCCGAGGGCTTGCGGTAACGGATAGAGCTCGGCGCTGCGTTGCGCCGAGGCAAGTGCGCGCGGCCAGTCGCGCTGCGCACGGTAGAGCTTTGCCTGAAGGAGGAGGGCCATCGAATTATCGGGATAGATACGCAGCGCTTCGTCGAAAGCGGCAGCCGCCGCGTTCGGATCACCCGCCTCAAAGGCGAGCTGACCGGCGCGCATGTGGTACCAAGATCGCGCATAGGCTGGAACGCTGATCATCCCGTCGACGATTTGCGCGGCAGCGTTCATCGCGATCCGAGCGCCGCCCAGATTGCCGGTCAGTTCGTAATAGCGCGCTCGAATCGACATCCACGTTGGATTCGGGTCGCGCTGCTGCGGCCGGGCCAGAATGTGTGCGGCCTCGGTGTAGCGGCCGAGCTCCATGAGGATCGAAGCGCTTTGCGCGCGAGCGTCGTCGTCGAAGGGCGCGGCGTCGGCCGCGTCGTGTTCGGTCGCCAGCGCCGCGGTAAAGCGGTGAAACGTCAGCTCGCACGACGCGATCACGCTTAGCGCCGCTACGTTTCCCTGCCGCTGCAGGTGCAGCGAACGCTTCGCGACCGCGAGCGCCCGCGCGACGTCGTTGAGGTCTCCGGCTTCGCGAAATCGTTGGAGGTACTGGCTCCCCAAAACCCGTGCCGTGATCTGATCCTGCGGATCGCCGCGCAGCTGTGCCTCATAAAACGCAATGTATTGGTTGCGGTGAAGGTAGTCGGTCTGAATTGGGGCGGGAGCGGCCTCGGCGGCGCGCGCTCGATGAGCGGCAAACCGTGGCCACCCCACCCCTATGGCGAGGGCGGCGGCAAGAGCGAGAACTGCCCCAGCCCCTCGCATCGTTAGAGCGGTGCCTGAACGTAGGGAAACGTGGCGGTGTTTGATTTATCGTACGCGACGTTGTCGGTCGTCAAGCACGGCGCTTCCTTATGGTCGTCGGGAATAAGCCCGAGCGCCGAGAGGGTATTGCCGAAGATTGCGCCCAGCGAAATGTCGATCACGTCGTCGTCAAGGGCGCGGCCGCCGAACTTGCTCCCGGTGGCGCCGCCGGTCTCGTAACCGAGGTAGGCGGCTTTCGTGGTGTTCTGCGAGAGATCGGCCTTCATCACGTTGGGGTAGAGAACTGCCTGCAACGTGCCGGCCCATGTCTTGCCGCGGAACAACAGCGAAAATGATTTAATTTGCTTCTTGAGCACCGGATCCGCGTATGGTTCCGAGCGGTTCGTCGTGTTGTGGTCTTCGAACGCTTCGAACGCTTCCTTGACGGCTGGGCGCGCGAGCAATTCGATCTGTTTGTACACCGTGCCGGCCGAGGGAGAGGACGGGCCGGCAATGGGCGTCACCGCCGTAGTGGCGGAGCTCGTACAGCCGCCGATCGCGACGCCGGCCAACGCTGCGGCCACAAGGGCCAGCGTAAAACGGGATTTCATTTCGTACACTCCTATTCTGCTTGACCGTTGGGGTGGCGGTGGTCGCCCACAGGCCGATTACGCTCGGCGATCCGCCCGCCGGCGCAAGCATCGCTTTGGGCATTTCGATCACGATCGACAGCACGTCGAATGGTGCGAGGTAATCGTGCGGCTTGGCGATGACGCAGCCGTTGGAGTGGGCCGTTCCGTAGCTCACGCCGTCGAGAACGATGGGCTGCGAACCCGTGGCAAAGCGGAAAGACGTCGCGCTCGGCGGCGGGGGATTGGGATGGTTCTTGTAATCGCGGTCGGGAACGATCTTGAAGAACTGAGCGAGATCGAAGTAGAACGGATCGCGCCGCGGCCCGGCGAAGACGCGGATCTTCCCGAGCGACTCCGGCTTATCGAACGAGAACGTTCCTGTTTTGCGCACCGTCGTGTTGGCCGTGCCGACTTCGTTGGGCTTTGCCGGCCCGTACAACGTGATCTTCTGCGACGTTCCGGTCGTGTTTGCGGTGAACTGAATGACGGTATTCTCCGTGAAGGAACCGGACGCGACGCCGCTCGTCGCGATTTTGAACTGGTACAGGACGTTGGGGTCGAGCGCTATCCCGCTGGTCATTCCGGCGGGGATGAGGGGACGGACGTCCATAGCCAGGGCTACCCTCGACGCATCGTGCGGGTCGGGGAACGTGTAGACGTCGGTGATATCCGCAAGCGGGTTTGAGACGACGGTGGGTGAGTCTTGATGGTCGGATCCTCGTGCCGCTTTGAACGAGTAGAGCGAGACGGTGAACGCGAGTAAAAAGACTGCCAGCATCGTACCGCCTGTGCGAAGCAGTTTCATGTGGTCTCCTTTATGGCGAGTATGCGGTGCGCGGACCGCGACGAGAACAGGACGAAGTTGACGGCGGCGTAAAGAGCGGCGCCGAGAAATACGGCTAGAGCGATGCCCGAAACGGGCGCCCGGAGGCCCTGTTGCACCAGGGCTTGCCCTACCATGACCGAGCCGATGGTCGAGATGACGATTGAGGTGAGTAACGGTGCGGCACGGGCGATTCGTTCGAATCCCGATCGCCGCTGCAGCCACGCGGCGCCGTGGACGACGGCGACGCCGAGGCCGGTGAGGATGGCCGCGAGGCCGAGACTGAAAATGACGATGAGCAACAAGCCATAGCCGACGCGGTGCAGCCGCAGCGCCGTCAGCAGCACGACGATCGCGGCGGGGCACGGTGCGATTCCGCCGCTCATCGCGGCGACGACGGCGCTGGGGAAATGCAGCGGGCGGGTGCCGGGAATTGCATGCTCGTGCGCGTGGGCGTGCTCCCGTTGGCGGGCGGCACGCGTGACGGCGATCGACAGACCGCGCGCGCCGATTGCCGACACGGCGACGCCGGAGACCAGAGTAATCCACGTAAAAAGGCTCTCGGTCGCGAAACCGGCTAAGAAAAAGAGCAGGAGCCCTAAGAGCAGCACGGCGATCGTGTGCGCAAAGGTTAACGCGCCGGCAAGAATGGCGGCTTGTTTGAAGGTTGCGCGCGCTCCGACCAGCGTAAAGGCGAGCAAGGCTTTACCGTGCCCGGGCTCGAGGCCATGCAGCGCCCCCAGGCCAAATGCGGCAAGGATAGTTAGAAGAATCCATGCGGGCGTTTGTCCGTCCCGCGCAAAAAGATCTGAGAGCATGGACGTGCGCACCATCGAAGGCGTGCCAAAGCCGCTCGAGTCGTCGCCGCTTACGTGCACTCGAGCGACCCGGACCCCGCCGAGCACCTCGAACGCGGCAGCGTCGTTTTGACGCGGGGAGCCGATCAACGCGCTGGGATACGAGCGCAGTTCGTTGGTCGGATCGACGAGGCCGGGCAGAATAATATCTTTCCAGCCGATGCGCCGATCCCCATAGACCGAGTCGCGCACCGAAACCGCCGCGCGCACGGGAAGGCGAGTTGTGTAATCGCCGGTCCAGTAGAGAATCGGCAAGCCTCCGGCGCCGGGACGCGCGCGCGCCGCCGTTCGATCGAGGTGCAGGCGCAGCGCAACGCCGTTGGCACGTATCGAAAGGCCCTTGGCGACCAGCGAAGCCTCCGCGTTTTGCCAGTTGCGCATCGCCTGCGGGCTCCAGGGTCCCGCGGCGTGCATGATCTGGAACGTCGGGATCTCGGCGATGTCTAAGACGTAATGCACGCGCAGCCGCCCGGACTCGGGCTGCAGCCGTGCAAGGTGGTTGATCGTAAAGTTGCCGAGGGGATGCGCTTGGGCGCGGCCCATGCCGGCGATGGTGGCCAGCACGAGACCGGCGCCCAGTGCGCACAAGCGAAGCGCGATGCTATTTCGATTCACGATTGGTGCTCTAACGGTGCCGACGAGGATCTGGATTTAGCTCGGAGCAAAAAGTTTTAGAGCAAGATTCGGATGGTCCGGCCGGGCGGAACGGATTATGATCGAGGGGTGAATCCAAAAGTATCGATCGGATCGTTAACCTATTTGGCGGTTCCGCAAGAGGTTGCTGCTGAAGCTCGCGAAACGATGCGCGATCGTTTCGGGCACGACGTCAAAGTCGTACGCGATACGGGGCCGTGCCGC
The DNA here is from genome assembly GCA_036489315.1 of Candidatus Cybelea sp. Taxonomy (NCBI): domain Bacteria; kingdom Bacillati; phylum Vulcanimicrobiota; class Vulcanimicrobiia; order Vulcanimicrobiales; family Vulcanimicrobiaceae; genus Candidatus Cybelea; species Candidatus Cybelea sp. The sequence continues at coordinate 76,062 of DASXFZ010000059.1, read as the reverse complement.
GTCTGCCTGCGCATCTCGTCCGAGCCCGAAGAGCTCCTGTTGCTCTCGTATCAGCCTTTGCCCGATACCAGCCCGTACGCGGAGATCGGGCCGATCTTCGTCCACGCTCGGCGCTGCGAGCCGTACACGAGCGCCGATGCGTTCCCAGCCGATTTCGCGCGGCGGCGGCTCGTTCTGCGTGCCTACGGCCACGACGGACGGATCGTCGACGCTGCCGTGGCCGAAGCCGGCGCGGCGGCCGAACAAGCCGCGGCGTTTCTTTGCGATGAAGAGGCAGCCGAAGTTCACGTTCGGCACGAGTCGTACACCTGCTACGCTTTCAAGATCGTGCGCGGCTCCTAAACGGAGGGCGCTCGCCCAGCGCAGAACCTGCTTGCCTCTGACCCGTTGGAGCTTAGGAGGTAGAGGAGATGAAAGCCCCACTTAGCCGTTCTTTGGCAAGCTATTGCGTGGCCGCCGCGTTTCTCGCCGGCTGCGGAGGATTGCAGACGACCAGCGTAACGCCGGCGCCCGCCGCGCGGGGCGGCGCGAGCCTCGCGCCCGCACCGGCCGCGCACTCGTGGATGCGGCCCAGCGCCGAGACGAAACAACCTGCTCTACGTCTCGGCGACCTCGACACTTCGACGATCTACCAGTTCAGCATAACCGCAAGCAGCGCGACGCTCACGACCACGACGTCGCTCTCCGGCGCCGGCTCCGGCGATTTCTGGATCCAAAAGAATCGCGTGATCGCTTCGGCCGGCGCGAATCTCGGGTTTTGGAAGTTTCCCGCCGGCGGTTCGCCGCAAAAGACGTTCCCGGGCAGCTTCTACGGCTCCGTCGACGTCGTGATGAGCAGGGTGAGATAGGGCGATTGCGCGTGGAAGGAACCCTGCCGCCGATCCGGCCGGTCACGCCGCAAGAGATCGAAGCGGCTCGCATCCGAATCGCCGGTACGATCTTTCGCACACCGCTGGTCAAGCTGCAGCTGACCGGCGAATTCCCCGATATTTATTTGAAACTGGAGAATCTGCAGCCAATCAACTCCTTTAAGCTGCGTGGAGCTGCCAACGCCGTCGCGATGTTGGCGCCGGAACGCCGTTCCCAAGGCGTCTGGACGATCAGCGCCGGTAACGCCGGCCAAGGCGTTGCCTACGCGGCGCGCGCGGCTGCCGTACCGTGCACCGTCGTAACGATCGAAACTGCTCCCGAGACGAAAGTCGCGCGTATGCGCGCGCTCGGCGCGCGGATCGTCAAGGCGTCGTTCGACGCGTGCTGGGAGGCGATGGAGCAGCGCGCGTTTCCAGGTGTCGATGGAACCTTCGTTCATCCTTTCGACGACGACGACTTCGTCGCGGGCAACGCGACGATGGGCTTGGAGATCGTCGAAGATCTCCCGAACGTCGAGACCGTCATCACCGCGATTGGTGGGGGCGGCCTCGTTACCGGCGTCGCTTCCGGCGTTCGAGCACGCAAGCGCAACGTGCGCGTCTACGGTGCCGAGCCGGAGACCGCGGCGCCGGGCGCGCTCTCGTTTGCGCGCGGCCAAGCCTCCGTTTTTCCGCAGTGGCAGGCAACGTTCGTCGACGGCTCCGGCGGGAAGAGCGTCTTTCCGCGGATGTGGGAGCGAATGCGGCCCGTCGTCGACGGTTCGATCGTCGTTACGCTCGACGAAACGAGAAGCGCCATGCGTTTGCTCGCCGAAAAAGCGCGCGTCATCGCCGAGGGCGCCGGCGCGCTCTCAGTGGCCGCCGCGCTGCGCAGCAAGGACCTGAAGGGACCGATCGTCGCCGTGGTATCCGGCGGGAACATCGATCTTGCGAAGTTCTTCGAGCTGATCGCCGCGGAATAAGCGTCACGATCGCGATGCCCCGCGCGTTCCGGCGGTTGATGCGAAACGCTGGAGCGGCAATCTTTGCGTTGGCGATCGGCGCCATCGGCGTGGAAACGATCGTCTTCGCGAACACGTCGCTTCCGCCCGTTCACGGCCACCGGGTCATCGGCATCATCCCGTGGCTGCCGGCGGTACCCTGGCTCGCCATCCTTTTTGGCGCCGTGCTGGCCCTAGGCGCCGCGGGCATGCTGGCGCGGCAAACGCGCCGCAACGCGGCGCTCTTCACCGGCGCGCTCTTGCTGCTGGCCGATCTCGTTCTCGACGTTCCCAGAGGCCTCTTAGCGCCCGCGAATATCAGCGTGCGCACGGGGGTCTTCGAACTGCTCGCGCTGGCAAGTCTGGCGTGGCTGCTCGCCGGCGAAGCACCCAAGAGCCCGATCGTGCAGTTCGCCCGGTACGCGTTGGCGATTTCGCTGATCGTTTTTGGCATCGATCACTTTCTTGCGCTCGCGTTCATTGCGACGCTGATCGCAACGTGGATTCCCTGGCACCAGTTTTGGGTGGCCGCCTTCGGCGTTGCCTTCGTCGCTGCGGGAGTCGCGATCGCATTGCGCATCCTCGAGCGCTGGGCGGGTTTTGGTGTAGCCTTGATGTTTGCGATCTGGGTCGTTACGCTGCACGCCCCGCGGGTCGCAGGGCTCTACGGCATTGCGGGAGCGACGCAGAGCCCGGCTGAGTGGCAGAGTCTTTTTATCGCGGTCGCTCTCTGCGGCGGATCGCTGGCGTTTGCCTCGGCAGATTCCTAGAGTTTTTCGTAGACGTCGGTCGCCATTTCACCGAGCGTTTGGCCCGCATAATGAGCGCCGTCCTTACTCTGGTCGACGCTCGGCTTGCCGGCCATCCGGTTGATATAAAACGCGAACGCGATATGGCGCCCGTGACTGGTCGTCATGTATCCGGCGAGCCCTTTGGTGTAGAGGCCGTCGTCGTTGAGCAGATCTTGCGATCCCCACGTGCCGGTCTTCGCGTGCACCTTCCCCGCGGCCGGCGATCCATTCTGAATGTTGAAGAGCGTACCGTCGACGCCCAAGATCGGCAGGCTGCGCCAAAACGGTTTATACCACGACTGGCGGTAGGCCCACGCCAAGTAACTCACCATAAACTGCGGCGTAAAGAACGCCGAGCTTCCCAGGCCGTCTTGCTGCGCGGCGCCGCGTAGGTCGAGGCCGGCTCCGGTGAGCAGCGCGCGTTCCTGCGCGAATCCCGTCTTCAAAAGATCCGTCTTGGCGTGGGCAACGTAGATCGCCCACATATACGGCAGGAGCGCGGCGTGCAGGTTGTCGCTCACCTTGAGCGTGATGTAGATGTCTTCCGAAAGCGGCGGCGACACATGGCTGGCAACGAGATTTGGGGATGTATATGAAACAGCTGCGGCAGCACGGTCGAACTCGGGCCCGCCCGAGGGCGGATTTACGGTTACGCCGGCGGCCGGCAGCGCGACGGTAAAGGCATCCTGGGCGAAGCGTCCCGGCGTCGGCACGCGATAGACAAAGAGGATCGGCCGGCCCGGCGGCATCGTTCCCGTGACCGTTACGCTGTGCGATCCGTCGGCATTGGTCTTGTCGGTCGAAAGGTCGATCGTCGGTTCGGTCTTCGGCGCGCTCGTCTTCGCATTATTGACGAAACGGACGTAGGGCGTTTGGGGCGAGACGCTCATCGAGACGGCGTCACCGGCATTCGTACCCGGGCTCAGCGTAACGTCGACCAGGTTATCGTTGACGACGATCGGCGAAACCACCGCCGCCGTTCCACCCTCCGGCCCGGCATCGGCAAAGAGCGAGGAGTCGACGACGACGCGGCCGTCGACTTGCTTGATCCCGGACTTTGCTACCTGCGCGGCGAGATCCCGCAGAACCGCAAGCGGATCGCCCGGAACCGCGCGCGTGTCGTAGCTTCCGTCGTAAGAGTGATCTTCGTTCTCGAACGCGAGCGTTCCGTCGGGTCGAATTCGCTGGGAAAGATTGGGATCGCCGCTTGCGACCAGGACGAGGTCGCCGTGCAGCACGCCGCTCGAATCGACGGTGCCGATGCGATAGACGGGCGTGGTCCAACGGAAGTTCGGGCCGAGCAGGGCGAGGCTGGTCCCCGTCGTCAGCAGCTTCGTCGTCGACGCGGCCTCCATCAGCACGGCGGCGTTACGGACGTACAGCTGGCGCTTTGCATCGAGGTCGTAGACGTCCGCTGCAACGATCGCGTGGGTAAAGCGTTGACGCGCTGCAATAGCGTCGAGCGCGGATGTTGCGCTTTGCGGCGCGGCGAGCGCGGCGTTAGGCACGAGCAGTGCCGCCGCGAGGACGAGCGCGTTACGCTTCTTCATCGATTTGATCGGTGAGGAACTGGTAGACCATCACGAAGTCGCCGCAAAAGGAGAGAAACGGGTGCTCGAGCGTTTTGGGCTGGTTCTTCTCGAAGACCCAGTGCGAGACGAACGCCGGGAGATAGCCCAGCGCCAAGCCGCCAAGGATGAGCGACGGGCGGCGCAGCGCGATTCCCGTCAGCCCGAGCGACAGGCCCCCAAGTAAGCCCGCGGTATGCACGAGCTTCGTCCGCGGGTCGCGGTGCGCCGCGAGATACTCCGGGTAGAACTCCTCGAACGTCATTCCGCCGCCTATCCTCCATTCATATCGAGAAAGAGTTCGGTTGCCAGTGCGATCAAAAAGCCGGCGCACATCGTCGCGGTTACGGTCGCTGTCAGGCCGGTCCGCCGCAGCACGTTCCACAGCTCGCCGATGACGAAGACCAACGCTCCGATCGCAATCGCGAGGAATAACACCGAGAGCGTCGGTGAGTAGAAGCTGTACCCGACAATCGTGCCGATGAATGTTGGGCCGCCGGCAATCAATCCTGCCAGGCCGATCTGGGCCCACGACGGGACCACGCGGCCGACCAGGGGCGCCGCGACTCCGAAGCCTTCCGTCGCGTTGTGCAGCCCGAAGCCCACGATCAGCGCCAGCGCGACCGCCGTCGCTCCTGAGGCGGCCGAGGCTCCGATCGCAAGGCCTTCACCAAAATTGTGCGCGCCGATGCCGATCGCGATGATCGCCGCCAGTAGGACCGGATTGTCGGCGTGCTGCGCGGCCTTGCGCGTAAAATGCGTCGCCGCGCTTCCCAGTCCGACCAGACCGATTGCCAGACCGAGCACGAAGACCGTCACGAGCGCGACTGGGAATGCCGCAGCGCCGGCGTGCCAGGTTCCAAGTGCTTGCGAGATCGGAGCGATCGCGTTTTGCGCGATCTCAACGACGAGATAGAGAAGGATCCCGATCGCGAGCGCATTGAGCAGGGCGACCGTCTGCGGCGAGAAGCTGCGCGCGCGGGCGATCGGCAGGCCCAGAAAGATCGTAAAACCGGCGATCGCGCCCAGCAGTACCGTCGTCCAAAAGCTCAGCGCATGCGTCGTCGCGCCTGCAATCGGCGTCATGGCCCGGTACATCGAGGCCAGCGTGTTCGGCGTGCCGATGTAGTGGATCGCCGTGATCAACCCGGCCGGCATGCCCATCGAATCTTCGATGTGATCCATGACGTGACAGTGCACGAGCCACGTACCCGGCTTCGCATTGGCGTGAATTACAACATCGACGCGCTGCCCCGGGGAGATCAGAACGGTGTCTTGGATATCCCGGTAATCGAGCGGCGCGGCATCGCGGGCGATGATCCGCTGGTAGTGCCCGTGAGTGTGCATCGTGTGGAACTCTTCGCCCGAGATGTTGATCCAGCGGACGCGAAAATATTCGCCGGAACGCACGTCGAGCTGACGCGTTGCAGGGTACTCTTTGCCGTTGAGCGTGAAGTGGTTTTCGGCAACGCTGCGGATCTGCCAGGAGGAGATGACTTCGACGAAATCGTGCGCGAGGTTGCGCTCCACGGGAAGCGGATGCGCGGGCTGCACGACGATCGCGCCGTAGAGCCCCGAATCGAGCATCGCTTCGTTGTCGTGAGTGTGATAGATGAACGTACCGGGCTGGTCGGCGACGAAGCGATAGACGAAGTGGCCGCCCGTCGGAACGAGCGACTGCGAAATGCCGGCGACGCCGTCCATATCGACAGGTATGTCGTGAATGCCGTGAAGGTGGATCGAATCGGACGTCGCGCCGTCGTTCGTGTAGTCGATGACGACCGTGTCGCCCTGGTGCACTTGCAGCACCGGCCCCGGAACGACGCCGTTGTAAGTATTGGCCATAACCGTGAGGCCGGGCTTAAGCGACCACGGTGCCTGGCGCTCGACGAGATGAAAGACCTTGATGCGGCCATGCGTTACGGGGACGGCTTGATAGCTGCCGTCGGGTCTGGGGAACGAGTGGGATTCCCCAGGAGCCGGCGTCGCAACCGGAATGGGGGCGCTGAGCGGCTGCAAACCGAGCGAGGTCGAGTTCGGAGAGGCGACGTCGTCGGCGTCGGCTCGCGCCACGCCCGGAACGGCAGCGAGCGCGACGATCGCCGCGCCGATCAGCAGGGCGGGCCGGAAAAAAGGCATTTTTAGGTGTGCCTAAGATTGTAGATAGGCGCGCCTTTCTCCTAGTAGGCGGTTAGGCAGTGGCATTTGCCCATAAAAGAAAAGAGCGGCCGGTCGCCGCTCTTGAACGCGTAGAAGGCAGGCGCGGTTCTCAGCTGCAGGACTTGCTTTGCTCGGCCGTCATAGTGAATGTCCCACCTCCAAATAGCTGGCCGTTCATCCCGCTGTAGGTAAATTTACCGGAGCCCTGCTTCGCATTGACCGACCCTTCGAAGGTCAAAAAAAACGCTGGTGATGGCAGCCAAAGGGCAGATGCGTATAGCTGCTTACCGGAGGTAAGGTACGTTCCAGTAAAACTTACACTGCCGGTGCTCGACCAGCTCCCATTGGGTTTGAACCGAAAGCAGAGAGACGACCCGGGAAGGCTACTCCCCACGACGGTTGTTAGTTTAGCCAGGTAGTATCTCTTAAGCGATGATCGCTCTGCGGAGCCCGTTGCGGATTGAGCCCCCGCACTCGGTGCACCCGCGACTGACTGCGATCCGCCGCATCCTGACAGCAGCACGGTCATGCAGACGACGAGTGGAATCTTCATACGCCTTCCCCTTTCCCTGTCCAGGCAAGGGTTCGATGGGGGTAAAGCGTTCCCCAGGGCTGCGGGACGCCAGTCGTGAGTACCGTCCCTAAATACAGTTGCGGGCGCGGCGCCCCGGGAGCCCCCGAAGGGGCGTTCAGCCCTGCCCGATCGGCAGGGTTTGATCTTCAAGCGTAGCTTTCTCAATTCCGGAAGGCTCCGGCAATGGGCCGGGTGCGGCATATGCGAACAGATGCTAGCGCTAGAGGAGGTTTTTGTGCCCGACGTACGACTTGAACGGAGTCTCCGCGTCCCAGCCGAGTTGGCGCTTCAAGTGCTGGGCGACGTGCTAATATCGATTGCGAGACAGGAAGGGCCTTGGCGAGGCTTCGCGCTTCACGTGGGGCTCGGCGACTTGCACCTGCCCGACGTCGGCTACGTGGCCGTGCCGATCGACTTGACGGCCACCAAAAACGAGAAGCAACAAGCGGTCGACATCACCTTTCGCGCCGCCAGGTCGCCAGCCACGTTCCCCACATTCAAGGGTGCAATGGGAGTGACGCCCGGCGAACTCGGCGAGTGTACGCTCTATCTAACCGGAGCCTACGACCTGCCGATGCGGATCTTCGGCAATCTGCTCGACGTGGCGCTCGCCCCGGGCGTCGCCGCGCGTTCGCTCGAGAATTTCATCGACGAGATCGCAGCGGCATGCCAGGCCCGCGTCGATCAGCGAGAATCGGAGTTTGCGCGCTACCGTTACTACAGTACATTGTTGCGGTGACGCCTACGAAGTACGACTGCTGCATCGTCGGGGGTGGTCCGGCCGGAATGATGGCCGGACTCCTTCTTGCGCGCGCCGGCGTGCGCACGATCTTACTCGAAAAACACGCGGACTTTCTGCGCGACTTTCGCGGCGATACGATCCATCCGTCCACGCTCGACGTCATGGCCGAACTCGGTTTGCTCGAAGCCTTTCTGCAGCGGCCGCACCAGGAGGTGACGAGCCTCTCGGGCAGCGTCGGCGACCGGCTGGTAACCGTCGCCGACTTCACGCATCTTCCGACGCGCTGCAAGTTCGTCGCCTTCATGCCGCAATGGGAGTTCCTGAGTTTTCTCGCCGAGGAGGCCAAGCGTTACGAGAATTTTACGCTGGGGATGGAGATGCGCGGCGAGGAGCTCTTGTGGGATCAGGGCCGCGTCGTGGGCGTGCGCGCGCAAACGCCCGATGGGCCCGTTGAGGTGCGCGCGGATCTGACGGTTGCGGCAGACGGCCGAGAATCGGTCGTCCGTAGGGAAGCGGGGCTCGAGATCATCGAACTCGGCGCGCCGATGGACGTGCTCTGGCTGCGCTTGACCAAACATCCGCACGATCCGCACGACACGTTCGGGTACGTCCGCGGCGGCCGGATCATGGCGCTCATCGATCGGGGCGAGTACTGGCAGTGTGCTTACGTCATCCCGAAAGGGACGCTGACCGAGCTGCGCGAGTGCGGGCTTACGGAGTTCCGGCGCCAGATCACCGAACTGGTACCGTTTCTCGCCGATCGCACGCACGAGCTGACCTCGTGGGATGACGTGAAGCTGTTGACCGTGCGCGTCAACCGTCTGCGGCGGTGGTATCGCTCTGGGCTGCTCTGCATCGGCGATGCGGCGCACGCGATGTCTCCGATCGGCGGCGTCGGCATCAACCTCGCGATTCAGGACGCGGTCGCGACTGCCAACATGCTCGCGCCCAAGCTGCGCTCCGGCACCCTGTCCATCGACGACCTTCGGGCCGTACAGCGCCGCCGGGAGAGGGCCGCGCGTCTCACACAGGCGCTTCAGCTCTTCATCCAGCGGCGCATCATCGGGAAGGTTCTTGCCGATGGCCGGGCACCGTTTCTAAAGGGCCTCCCCGCGGTCGTTCGCTGGCTGCCGTTCTTGCCGCGAATTCCCGGGCGTTTAGTGGGGTTGGGCTTCCGGCCCGAACACGTCCTGAACCTCACGGTACGGTAAGAGCCAAACCAGCGACTCGTCGTGCAGGTCGACGACCTGAACTCGGTTTCCGAACGGATCCATGAAGTCACAGCGAAACGGCGGGATGAGTTTGATCCCGTACTTGCCAGTCAGCTTTTCCCGTACTTCCGCCAGCTGAGTTTCGTCGCGGACGATCAGTCCAAAGTGCCGCGTACGGTTCGCCTGGGCTTTGCCGCTCTCGAACATCGCCAGAAACTGATGCTCGCCGGCCTTGAAGAACGCGTCGCCCTCGCCCTCGTCGAGCTTCTCTAAATTGAACACGTCCTGATAGAACGCGACCGCTTTCCCGACGTCGTCCACTTCGATCGCGACGTGATTGATGCCATATACCTTGACGCTCATGCTTCCATCTATGCCCCGCGCGCAAGAATGGTTGCAGAACGCCGAGCGTCGAACGCCACGCGCCATGGCACGTGGATTGATTCTCGGGGTCGTCGTTACGTTGGTCGTGCTGGCGCTCGCCGTCTATCTCGCGGTCGAGGGCGGCCTCGTCCCGGCCAACGCCGACGCGAAGCCGCCGCACTTCGAGCGGTGGATGGCGAGGACGTCGCTCGACGCAGCGCTGGCACGCGAAGCGCCCAAAACTCCCAACCCATTGCCGTTCAACGACGAGAATCTGATCGCGGGAATCAAGCTCTATGCCGCCAACTGCGCCGTTTGCCATGGCGCCGCCGATGCAAAGCCCTCGAACATCGCGCGCGGCCTCTATCAAAAGCCTCCGCAGCTGGCCAAGGACGGCGTCGAAGACGATCCCGACGGAGTCACGTACTGGAAGGTCGCGCACGGCATTCGCCTTACCGGAATGCCGTCATTCGGTCAGAACCTCGGCGACGATCAGATCTGGCAGCTGACGCTCTTCCTCAAACACATGGACGGCCTCCCGGCAGCGCCGCGGCGCGTTTGGAAGGCCGTGAAGAGCAACGCCGAAGCTTCGAGTTAAGGCGGCGGCGTCGAGCCGCTATCCGTTGCCGGCGTAGCGGCGAAAATGTACTGATCGTTGGAGTTCGCGTCGTTCGGTTGTGGAAACGCAGCGCTATTCCCCATCGCGGCGCCGGAGAGAACCGCGGCCGTCTGCGGATAGACCTGGCCTTTGAAGGAACCATCGCCATTCATCGTCGCGACGACGTGAAGCTTACCTTGAGGGCCCGCTCCTAATCCAAGATCGACAGACGACGGCCCGATATCGAACCAAATGTAATCGCCATCGCGCCCACCGACGACTTCGATGAAGAGCTTATTGAACGTCGTGTGATAGTAGCCGCGCAGGTGCCCGCCCGGGAAAACCTGTAGATCGAGGCGCCCCGTAATGGGGTACTCCGAGCCATAAGCTTGCGTTATGGCGGTGGTAAAGTGCAGTTCCGTCGGCTGATCCTGAGCCGGCGCTCGGCCGGGGGTCGCAACCAGGGCCACGCCTACGAGTGCGATGCAGCTCACGAAGCGTTCCAAAGACCGTACCATTCTGACTCCTCTCGATTGACCTTCTCAGGGAGTAGAGCGCTCAGCTTGCCGAGAACGTGACTATCGTGGCACAACCTGCTGAAATTGACCTACGTAGTCTTCCCACGTGGGAGCGTCCGGATCACGTCCGCAAAGCACTCGATCGTCTCCCCTCGGGAGCCTCGCTTACCCTGATCATGGAGAACGAGCCGCGGGCGCTCTCGGCACGCATAACACAGGACCGGCCCGATCGTTTCGTCGTCGAATCCCGCCGTATCGGAAGCCGGGTCTGGCACCTTCGCCTTACCCACCGTCCAGGCGAGACGACCGACCGGAACTCGGCATTTCAGCACCTGAGCCGCTGTCCGGCCTTCGCGCCCCTCGATGCGAGCGTGCGGGAGGAGATGGCGGTCGCTACGGTCTGGCAGACCGGGCGCCGCGGACAGTCCCTCGTCGCCGAGAACGTCGATTGGGCTTTCATCGGAATGGTCACCGAAGGAATCGTTGCTCGGGCCAACGGGGGCGGACGCGACCGCGAGCGCATCCTCTACGAAATCTTTCCCTACGAGCTGTTCGGCGTCGCGGAGTACTTCGACCGCGGGCTCAAAATGGCACGGATCGCCGTCTTTTCCAAGACCGCGCACGTGCTGAAAGTGCCATGGGAAGTCATCGGGCGAATGGCCGCCCGCTATCCCGAGCTGACCAACGCGCTGGGTATCGTGATGGCACAGCGGGTCCGGCTGCTCGCCGATGCGCTGAGCGTGCAGGGATCGCTGCCGATTCTCGGGCGCATTGCGCGCGTTCTGCTTCCCTATGCGATGCCCGATCGCGGGCTCGTTCCGGCGGCACCGTCGTTGTCGACGATCACGCAGTCTCAGATTGCTGCAGCCGGGGGCACTGTTAAGGAAGTCGCGGCGCGGGCGATCGCAGAACTGGAATCGCGCAAGGCATTACGGCGGGAGCACGGTCACATCCGTTATCTCGACCGCGAAGTGCTTCTCGGCTTGATTCAAGACGTTTCTTAAGCCGGGATTCGGTCAAAGCCCGTAAACGGCCGCAACGCTTCGGGCATCGTTACCGAACCGTCAGCTTCTTGATAGTTCTCGAGAAGCGCGGCAATGGTTCGGCCGATCGCCAGGCCCGAGCCGTTGAGCGTGTGCACGAACTCCGGCTTCGCGCCCGCTTCCCGGCGGAAGCGAATCGACGCACGGCGTGCTTGAAAATCCGTACAGTTCGAACACGAGCTTATCTCGCGGTACTGGTTGCTGCTCGGCACCCAGATCTCGATGTCGTGCGTTTTCGCCGCGTTGTACCCCGTGTCGCCGGCGCACAGCTCGACGACCCGGTGCGGCAATCCGAGCTCGGTAAGCAGCGATTCGGCGTCGGCCGTTAGCCGATCGAGCGCGGCAAACGAAGCCTCCGGAAGCGCCAGCCACACCAGCTCGACCTTTTCGAACTGGTGCTGGCGGATGAGCCCGCGCGTATCCTTGCCGGCGGCCCCCGCTTCTTTGCGAAAGCAGGGAGTATAGGCGACGTATTTTAGCGGCAGCTCGGCGAACTCGAGAATCTCGCCGCTGCGCAAGGCGGTCAGCGGCACCTCCGACGTGGGGATCATGAAGAGCTGCGTGCTGGAATCCTCAAACATCGCGTCGGCGAACTTGCTCAACTGCCCGGTCGACCACATCGTCGCCCGCGAGACCAGCAGCGGCGGTGCGATCTCCAAATACCCGCGCGCGTTCGCGCGATCGAGGAAAAACGCGGCGAGCCCGCGCGACAGGCGCGCACCCGCGCCGCTCAAGACCGCGAAGCGGCTTCCGGAGAGCTTCGCGGCGCGTGCAAAGTCGATGATGCCGAGGTTCTCGCCGATTTCCCAGTGGGGCTTTGGCTCGAACTCGAAGACGCGCGGCGTCCCCCAGCGCCGAAGCTCGACGTTGCACGTTTCGTCGCTTCCCGGTGGTACCGAATCGTCGAGCAGGTTGGGAATCAACTCAAGCGTCGCGCGCAACGGCGAAGGGTCGTCGATCGAAAGCGCGCGCGCTCTCTCTTCGGCGCCGGCGATCTCCTGCGAAAGTGCGTCGATTTGCGGCCGCAGTTCGCGCGCCGCCGCGCCCTTGTCTTGCGCCTTTCCGATCGACGCCGACAGGCGGTTCTTCTCGGCTTTCGCCCGTTCCGCAGCGGTCAACGCAGAGCGGTACTCCTCGTCGTAGCGCAGAACGTCGTCAACGACCGACGGGTCCTGCCCGCGACGAGCGAGAGCTCGTCGCACGCGGTCGGGATCGCGGCGTATCAAAGCGATATCGAGCATGGAGAAGCGCGCCATTACGCAGCCCGTAAATCCAGTCCTACCGGAGGTCGGATTTATCGCCGAGAGATTGTTAGCGCCGCAGCAGGCGATGGTGGCGTTCTTTTCGCGCGTCTGCCTGACGCCGCCCGGCACGGAGACGGTAAAGCTCGAGGACGCGTCCGGACGGGTACTCGCCGCCGCGGTCGTCGCCGACGACGATTATCCTAACGCTCCGCGTTCCCTGATGGACGGCTTCGCAATAGCGGCGCGTTGCGCGCCGGGCCGTCTGAAAATCGTCGGCGATATTGCGATGGGAGTCGCGCCGCACACGGCGCTGACCGGCGATTGCGCGATGCGCATTCCGACCGGAGGGGTGCTGCCGGCCGGAGCCGACGCCGTCGTACCGATCGAGGACGTACGCGTCGAGGACGAGCGCGTTTGCATCGATGAAGCCGTCCAGATGGGCGCGAACGTGGCGCAAAAAGGCGCCGATATGCGCAAAGGTGAGGCGCTGCTCGAAGGCCGACGGCGAATTTCCGCCGCGGAGATCGGCGTGCTGGCAACGGTGGGAGCCACGGAAGTAACGGTCTACCGCCGTCCGCGGATCGCCGTGCTCTCGAGCGGGGACGAGCTCGTCGCGCCGTCGCAGCAGCCGCGGCCCGGCCAGATCCGCGATTCGAATCGCTACGCGGTCGCGACCTCGCTGCGTGCGATGGGTGCGCAGCCGCGCCATTATCCGACGATGCGCGACGAAGCCGATGAGTTCGAGCGGACCCTGGCGTCGGCGCTGCCAGAATGCGACGGCGTCGTCCTCACCGGCGGATCCTCGGTCGGCGAACGCGACCGGCTGCCCGATGCGGTGGCGAGGATAGCCGATCCGGGCGTGATCGTCCACGGCTTACGGGTGAAGCCCGGAAAGCCGACGCTGTTTGGCGCGCACGGCGGCAAACCGATCGTCGGACTGCCGGGAAATCCGGCCTCGGCACTCTTCATTCTTGAGGCGGTCGCCGCGCCGATCGTCGCCGCGCTGACCGGGGCTCCCGTTGAAGCGTCGACCGTTGCGGCGCGCCTCGCCGCGCCGGTCGCCAGCCGGGCCGGCTGGACGTGGTATATTCCGGTCGCCCTCAAGCATGATGCAGGGCTTCCTCTCGCGCATCCTCTGGCGATGCGTTCGTTCTCGGTTAGCCTTGCCGCCCGCGCCGACGGATTCATCATCATGAGCGAGCGCGACGACGCCTGGCCGGCCGGTGCGCCGGTCACCGTTTTTCGCTTTTTGGGAGGCTGCTAAACTCTTGATCCGGCCGACGCCCGCCGTCGAAGCGATTCCGGTGACGACGCCGTTTATCGGGCCAGAGCAGCTGATGCGGGAGACCGGTCAGGGCGAGCTCGTTCGTTTGGGCGCAAACGAGAGCGCGTTCGGCCCGTCGCCGAAAGCGGTGGCCGCGATGGCGGCCGAGCTGCCGCGGCTTTCGTGGTATGGTGACCCTGAGTCGCTCGACCTGCGCGACCTGCTAGCCGCCAAGCACGGCTGCTCGCCGGCGCAGATCGTCGTTGGTTCGGGCATCGACGACTTGATGGGTTTGGCGGTTCGCGCATTCGTAGCAGCCGGCGAGCCGGCACTGACGACGCACGGCACGTATCCAACTTTCCTGTATCACGTCATCGGGTATGGCGGAGCGCCCTTGTACGCGAGCTATCGCGAAGACGGATCGCCGGACATCGAAGCACTGATACACATCGCAAACGCGCAGCAGCCAAAGATCGTCTATCTCGCCAATCCGGATAACCCGAGTGGGCGGTTCGTCGCGCGCGCCCAGATCGAGCGTTTCTACGAGTCGCTGAGCGACGACTCGCTCTTGCTGCTCGACGAAGCCTACGCGGACTTCGTCGACGACGGCGAGCTGCTGCCGCCCGCATTTTCCGACCGGCTCATTCGCTTGCGGACGTTCTCGAAGGCCTACGGAATGGCCGGCGCGCGCATCGGCTACGCGCTGACCACGCAGCGGAACGTGCAGACGTTTCAAAAGGTTCGCTTGCAGTACGGTATCAACCGCAACGCTCAGATCGGCGCGCTGGCCTCCTTGCACGACGACGCGTTTCGCGGTCACGTCGTCGCCGAAACGGCGCGCTCCAGGGAGGACTACTACGAATTGGCCCGCGAGCTCGGCGCCCGCTACATCGAGTCGCGCACGAACTTCGTCTGCATCGATATGGGCTCAGCGCAGCGCGCGACCGCGGTGATGAACGATCTGCTCGCGCGCGGAGTCTGGATTCGCAAGCCCGGAGCGCCGCCGCTCGATCGCTACATTCGCGTGAGTGCCGGAACGCCGCCGATGCGCGCCGCTTTCGCCGCCTCGCTGCGGGCGGTACTCGCCGAGACGAGCGTGGGCCGGTGAGGTACGCAATCGTCTCCGACGTGCACGCAAACCTCGAATCGCTCGAACGCGCGCTGGCGGCGATCGCGCCCGACGATACCCTGGTATCCCTTGGGGATGTCGTCGGGTACGGGCCGAACCCCAACGAGGTCGTGGCCAAGCTTCGCGATCGCTGCGGTCACGCCGTTTTGGGCAATCACGATTTGGCGGCAATCGAAAACTTCGGCGTGGAAAGCTTCAACGCGGCAGCGCGCGCCGCGATCGCGTGGACGCAAGGTGTCCTCGACGAACCGAGCCGCGCCTGGCTGAACTCGCTGCCGTACGAGCTCCGCTTCCCTGACTTTCTGCTCGTCCACGGCGCGCCCGAACGGTATTTCGACTACATCCTCGACAAGGATACGGCAGCGGCTGCCTTCGATCGCACCGACGCGCGGATCGTCTTCGTGGGGCACACGCACATCGCCGAGTACTGGGTTTGCGAGCCCGACGGGGTCATCGGACACAAGCACATGCAGCACGGCGGCGAGCTGAAGCTGGAGGACGGAAAGCGGTACATCGTGGATGTCGGCAGCGTCGGTCAACCCCGCGACCTCAATCCCGAGGGATCGTTCGTGGTCTACGATCCGGAGAACAAGCGCGTCGAGTGGACTCGCTACCCCTATCCGATCGAAGAAGTGCAGCGGAAGATGCGCGCTGCCAAACTCCCGCCTTACCTTGCCGACCGGCTGACGGTCGGGCGTTAAGGGTCTCCAGACGGCTTGTGAGCGACGTACCCTTCGACGATGGGAACTGCTTTGCGTGCGGTCCTGAGAACCCCATCGGGATGCACCTGCACTTCGATCGCGCCGCCGATGGCGACGGCGTCTATGCGGAGGCGTATTTGAGTTCGAACTACCAGGGCTGGCGCGGAATCGCGCACGGCGGAATCGTGATGGCATTGCTCGACGAAGCGATGGCGCACGCGGCCGGCTTTGCCGGGCATCGCGGAGTCACGGCATCGGTCAACGTACGGTTTCGCCGGCCGGTGCCGCTGGAGGCGCCGATCGTAATCCGCGGGCGCGTTACGTGGCAGCGCCGCAGCGTAGTCGGCGTCGAGGGCGATATCTACGACGCGGCGCAAAACCTGCTCGCGCACGCGCAAGGCAGCTTCGTCTCGCGCGGCCGGCTCGAAGCCGTCGACGATCGCCGAAACCCCTTCACGAGCAGCGCCGATGGTCGTTGAGAATCGCCGCGCGCGGTACGAGTACCACATCATGGAATCCCTTGAAGCGGGCGTCGTGCTCAACGGAAGCGAGGTGAAGTCCATCCGGGGCGGCGGTGCAAGCCTTACCGAGGCCTACGCGCGCTTTCGGGACGGCGAGGCCTGGTTGATGGGCATGCACATTCCCCCGTACAAGCAGGGGAGTTTTTCGAACTCCGAACCGAACCGGCCGCGCAAGCTGCTGCTGCATAAGGAAGAGATCGCGCGGCTCCAGAGCCGGGTCGGCGAAAAAGGCCTAACGGTGGTCCCGCTGCGGCTCTACTTCACGCGCGGCATCGCGAAGGTAATGCTCGGCGTCGCGCGCGGTAAGAAGCTGTGGGACAAGCGGGCCGACGCCGCCAAGCGCGACGTCGAACGTGAGATTGCCGCGCACGTGCGGCGCGCGTGAGAGGCGCCAAGCCGCAGCGCGAAGTCGAAGCGTCGATCGAACGCAGCGGCGTCTTTGCGAAGGGCGAGCACGTGCTGGTCGCATGCAGCGGCGGCGCCGATTCGATCGCGCTCGCGGTAGCCCTGCACGCCGCGGCAGCGCGCTTGCAGCTCGAGCTTTGCCTCGCCCACGTCAATCACGCGCTTCGCTCTTCGGCCTGGCAGGACGAGTGCGTCGTCCTCGACCTCGCCGCACGGCTCGGCGTCGCGGTCGACATCCTCGTTCTGCCGGAAGTCGCCGGCGATGAAGAATCGCTGCGCGTCGCGCGCTACGCGGCGCTGGCAGAGTCTGCGCGGCGCAACGGCTGTTCCGTCGTCGCAACCGCTCACCACGCGCAGGATCAGAGCGAGACCGTTCTATTGGCGCTGCTGCGCGGAACCGGTCCCGCGGGTTTGAGCGGGATTGCACCGCGACGAGCGCTCGAGCCGGGGGTCGACCTCGCACGGCCGCTCTTGCGCGTCGCACCGGATAAGCTGCGCGCTTACTGCCACGCAAAGGCGCTGCCGTATGCCGTGGATCCCACGAACGCCGATTCATCGAAGCGGCGTAACGCCGTGCGCGAGGCGCTCGAGACGCTGCGTCCGCTCTTTCCGGGTCTGGATCGCGCGGTAGCGCGTGCCGCCGAAACGATCGCCGCGGAACAGGCCGGAAACCCGCGCGCACGGCTCCGGCGTTCGGTCCGCGAGCGTTTTGCCGACGACAGCGACCTGCGCAACGTGGACTTCGCGCACGTCGAAGCCGCGGTCCGCGCGCTCGAAGGCGGCCGGACCGGCACCTACCTTATGAAGCCTGGGATTAGCCTGAGAATCGAACGCGGGGCGATGAAGGGTATTATTACCGAACGATGACCGTGGCACGCCTCGAGCACTCCGTGGGTTCGCCGATCTACCGCGCCGATCAGATCGCCGGGGCGGTCGCTCGCCTGGCGGCCGAAATCGCCGCCGATCACCGTGGGCAACCGCTGGTCCTCGTCGGTGTGTTAAAAGGGGCGCTGTGCCTTACGACCGACCTCGCGAGAGAGCTGGCCCGCAGAACGGACGGTCCGAGTACGGTGCTCGTGGACTACGTCTGCGTCGAGCGTTACGGATTCCGGGGCGCGCGGGGCGGGCAGCCGCGGCTGGCGATGGATGTAACCCTTCCGCTGGCCGGGGCCAACGTCGTGGTCGTGGACGGAATTGTCGACCAGGGTCAAACCTTGGGGTTCGTCCGCGCGTTACTAGAGAGCCGGCATCCGGCGGCCCTACGCACCTGCGTGCTCTTCGAAAAGCAGGTGCCGAGGGAGGCGGAGGTCCTAATCGACTACCTGGGCCATCCCGTGCCGAACCTTTTTGCAATAGGTTACGGTTTGGACTACCAGGAACTCTATCGCAATCTTCCCTGCCTAGCCGAGCTTCGAGAGGGTCAAACGGTCTGACGACAACGTGAACAAGCATCTCCGATCCATCATCCTCATCATCCTAGCGGTCATCGCGGTCTTTATCCTCGTCGAACGCTTTGTTGCGCCCAGCGAGGGGGAGACCCGGCTCGACTACGGCGCGTTCTACCAGAAGCTCGAGGCAGGCCAGGTACAGTCGTTCCACGCTACGGGACTCAACGCCATCGGCGATCTCTCGAACGGGACGAAGTACTCGGTCGCCGTTCCCAACCTGGATCATACCTTCGTCGATGAGGTCTACCGCAAGGTAAAAAGCGGCGCGATCAGTTTCGACCAGCAATCGAGTGCGGGTTTGCTCTCAGGCCTGATGACGCTCGGTCCGCTGGCGATTATGGTGCTGCTGCTCTTCTTTATCTTGCGACAGGCGCAGGGCGGGGGAAGCCAAGCCCTTTCCTTTGGGCGCTCCCGCGCGAAGATGCTCTCGGAGAACCGGCCGAAGGTTACCTTCGCCGATGTTGCCGGCGTCGACGAAGCAAAAGAAGAGCTCGCCGAGATCGTCGACTTTCTCAAGTATCCGAAGAAGTACCAGTCGCTCGGCGCGCGGATCCCCAAAGGCGTGCTGCTTCTTGGGCCGCCGGGCACCGGCAAGACGCTGCTCGCGCGGGCGATCGCCGGCGAAGCCGGCGTGCCGTTCCTCTCGATTTCCGGCTCCGATTTCGTCGAAATGTTTGTCGGCGTGGGAGCCTCTCGCGTCCGCGATCTTTTCGATCAGGCGAAGAAGTCTGCCCCGTGCATCGTCTTCATCGACGAGATCGACGCGGTGGGTCGCCAGCGCGGAGCCGGTTTGGGCGGCGGCCACGACGAGCGCGAACAGACGCTGAATCAACTGCTCGTCGAGATGGACGGCTTCGATCAAAACACCGGCGTCATTTTGATTGCCGCAACCAACCGCGCCGACGTGCTCGACCCGGCGCTGCTGCGCCCCGGCCGCTTCGACCGGCAGATCGTCGTCGGTCGAGCCGATTTCAAAGGCCGCGAGAAGATCCTCGAGGTGCACGCCCGCAATAAGCCGCTCGGCCGGGAAGTCTCGCTCGAGACGCTCGCCAAACGTACGCCGGGCTTCTCCGGCGCTGATCTTGAGAATCTGCTCAACGAAGCGGCATTGCTCGCGGCGCGGCGCAACAAGAGCGTTATCGAGATGATCGACTGCGACGAGGCCATCGATCGCGTGATGGTCGGTCCGGAACGGCGGTCGCTCGTAATGTCTCATAAAGAAAAAGAAGTGACCGCGTATCACGAATCGGGCCACGCGATCGTCGGAGGCCTGCTCGACAAAGCCGATCCGGTACACAAAGTGACGATCATCCCGCGCGGAATGGCGCTCGGCATCACCTGGTCGCTTCCCGAAGACGACCGGCACAACCGGACGAAGGAAGAGCTGATCGCGCAGATCACGATGTCGCTGGGCGGCCGCCTCTCCGAAGAGATCAAGTTCGGCGACGTCACGACCGGTGCGAGCAACGATTTCGAGAAGGCCAGCGAGCTCGCGCGACGGATGGTCACGCAGTTCGGCATGAGCGAACTCGGCCCGATCACGTTCGGTCGCGGTGCGCACCAGGTCTTCCTCGGCCGCGATATCGGCGAAGAGCGAAACTATTCCGAAGAGGTCGCGAGCCAGATCGACAACGAGGTGCGCAAGATCATCGAGTCGTCCTACCAGACCGGCAAACGCATCTTGAACGAGAACTGGGCCAAAGTCGAACGGATGGTGGCCTCGCTGATGGAGTTCGAGACCGTCGAAACCGAAGAAGTCCGAGCGATTCTCGACGACAAGCCGTACGATCGCGAACGCAACCAAGAGATTACGACGACCGCGCCGGATTCATCGAACGACCGGCCCGCAAGCGACGAGACCAAACGCGCCGAAAAGCCGACACGCTTCCCGCCAAAGATCTCTCCGGAACCGGCATGATGCTTCGGGCCTGTTTATCCGCAGCTGCGCTCGTCGCGGCTGCAGCGTTTCCTACGCTCGCGGCCGCTGCCGTCGGCCCGGCGCCGCAGCAGACGGGCGCTCTGCCGCGCGGCGGAACGTACGTCGTCTATCCGGATCCGACCGTCGGTTCGGCCGCGATCGGGCTTTGGTTTCGGGCGCCTGGCGCCGGCTACGATAACGCAACGCCCGGGATCGCCAACCTCGCGGCGACTGCCGTTGCGGTCGCGCCGCTGGCGAGTGGAAAAACGTTGTACACGCTCGTTCACGGCGTCGGCGGCGAGCTGAACGTCCAGGTCTATCCCGATATCGTCGGAATCGCCGTCACGGTGCCGGCATCGGCAACGCGCCGCGTCGTGGCGGCAATGACTGCAGCGTATTTCTCGCCCTCGGTCAACGACGCTGCGGTGAAGGTGGCGCGAGCCAACGCTGCGGTGCTCGGCGTACAGGAGCGCTACGAATCGGACGCGGCCCTGCACGACCTGCTCTTCAAACAGCTGTTCGCGCGCGGTCCCGAGCACTATCCGCCGCTTCCGGCGAGCATACCTCAAATCACCGGAATCACCACGGCGCAGATCAGCGACTTCGCAAAACGCGCATTTCGCTCCAATAACGCCGTACTGACGCTGACGGGTAACGTCGATACCTCGAACGTTACGGCCGTGACCGACGGAAACGGCTCAGGAAATATGGACCCGCCGTTCGACTCGGCGATCGCGCCCTCGCCTGCCGCTTCGACCGCCTCGGGCCTCGTCGGTGGAATCGGTCTTGCTTGGCTGGGCCCCCCGATGAGCGATGAAAAAGCCGCAACCGCGCTCGACTTCGTCGCCGACTACCTCTTCCGAGAAGAGACGGGCTTGGTCACGAAAGCGCTCGACCGCTCCGCCAGCAGTGCGCTCGTCGTCGGACAGTTCATTACCCTGCACGATCCGGGCGTCATGGTCGTGACGATCGGCGGCGATCGCGAGCAGGACGCTCGCGACCGCGTCCTCGCCGCCTTATCCTCGATGCAAACGCCGCTCGACGTGCAGACGTTCGACGCCGCTCGCGAAGCGTTTCTCTATCACGTTGCGGCCGACACCCAGACGCCGCAGGAACGTGCCGACAATCTCGGCTGGTACAGCGTCGAAGGCGACGTTTCGTACGCGCCGGGAATCGCCGGTGGAACCTACGTCCACTTGGTGCGCCAACTCGATCCGGCCTACGTGGCCGACGTCGTGAAGCGATACCTGCAGGCGCCGGTCGTCGTGACGTTGCTCGCCTCCACTCCGAAGGAGCCGTCCCAGTGAATTATGCGCGTTGCGCAGCGATCGCCGCTGTGTTGGCGATAGCGCCGCTCTCGGCAGCGGCTGCAGCACCGGCCGTTCCCGCTCCCAGCGTCGACACGGTGGCGGGCGCGACCGTCGTGCAGCAGCTCGATTCCGCGGCCTCACTCGCCGGCATAACGCTGCTCGTCCGCGCCGGTCTCGACCGTCAGACGATGCGAGAGAACGGTCTGGCGGCACTGGTCGCCGAGACGATCCTGCGCACGCCGGTCGCGCCGTCGCCCGGCGATAAGAATACGGTTGCGCTCGAAGAGGCGATCGCCGCTCACGGCGGTTCGATTCATTTCAACGTCGATCCGGGAGACGTCCGTTTCTACGTCGAGGCGCTTGCCGAAGACGCGCCCGTTGTGCTGCAGCTGCTGCAGACCGCCATTGCCGCTCCCGACCTTTCACCCGCAACGGTACGATCGGCGCGCGCGGCGCTCGGCAAACAGATCGCCGAGAGTCAACAGGTCGCATTGCAGGTTGGGCTCGATATGCTCTACGCGGCGTCGGCGCCGCAGGCCAACACCGGGCTGCCCGAGCTCGGAACGCCGGCCTCGCTCGCTCAGCTCGTTCCCGAGGATGTCGCAAGGTTCTATCACGCGTATTACCGCCGCGGCGGGGCACTCGTTAGCGCCGCGGGGCGCCTCGATTCGCTTCCCGCCGGTGCGCTCGCTTCGCTGGCGAGCGCGCTTCCAGTTGGGGATACCGCTCCGGTCGCCGTGCACGTTTCCCCGCTTAGCGGCGCGATGCACGAAATCGTCGCGCATCGCGACATCGCTTCCCCCTGGCTCATCGCACAGTATTCGGCTCCGAAGGTCGACAGCCGTGACTTCGGTCCGATGCTCGTCCTCGCGGCGTTTCTGCGACGCACGATCTCCGATATCGCTCAGGTTCCCGGCGTCGTCTCGCCGACATTCGCGTCGCGTTCGGTCGGGGCCGACTACGTGTACGACCGGTATCCTTCGAGCCTCGTCTTGTACGTCAACGGCGGCCTGATCGCCAATCCCACTCGAGCATTCGCGACCGCGCTCTCGGTGGTCAGCGTGCTGGCTGCGACGCCGCTGCAGGGCTCGATCGATGATTTCAAAGCCGTCGCCGCCGGCGACTTCGCCGGCGATGCGACGACCCTGGAGTCGCGGACCTGGTTGGCAGCGGTTTTCTCGCGCGAGAACGCGTCGCCGGATTTCATCAATCACGCGCTGGCCGCGATTGCTGCAACGACGCCGGCCGACGTGCAGCGCGTTGCGCGCACCTATCTTGGAAACCCGACGATCGCCTTGGTGCTGCCTCGCGGCACCAACCTTCAAGATTAGAGTCGCGCTCGTTCATGATTACCTAAATCAGCGCGGCGGCGCCGAGCGCGTCTTTGCCCGAATCGCGCAGGCGTGGCCCGAGGCCCCGATCTATACCGCGCTCTACGACGAGCGCGTCTCGGGCGAAGCGTTTCCCGCCCAACGTATCAGGAGCTCGTACTTGGCGCGAATTCCGCTGGCCAACCGTTACTTTCGCGCGCTCGCGCCGTTTTATCCGCGCGCCTTCGAAAGCTTCGACCTCCGCCCTTTCGATGCGATCGTCAGCTCTACGACCGCGTGGGCAAAGGGCGTGCGCTTTGCGCGCACGGCCGTTCACGTGTGCTACATCAACACGGTCAGCCGATTTGCGTTCGCGTACGACGAGTATGTCGGGCGCATGATGCCGGCCGCGATGGCGCGCCCGGTCGTCGACCGCCTGGCGGCGTGGGATCGAGCGGCCGCCGCCCGCCCGACGCACTTCGTCGCGAATTCGCGCAACGTCGCCGAGCGAATTCGAAAGTACTACGGCCGCGACGCCGACGTGCTGCACTGTCCCGTCGACGTCGATCGTTTCAGCGTCGGGGCCGGAGCCGGCGACTATTACATCGTCGCGTCTCGATTGCTGCCCTACAAGCGCATCGACCTCGCGATCGAAGCGGCCGCGCTCGCGAACGTCCCGCTGCTCGTTGCCGGGACCGGCCCGGCGGAGCGGTCGCTGCGCGAGATCGCGCGCGGCACGACGACGCAGATGCTGGGCTACGTCTCCGACGCGCAGCTCAACGCGCTGATCGGGAACGCGCGGGCGGCGGTTCTCCCCGGAGAGGAAGACTTTGGCTTGGTGCCGCTGGAGGCTGCGGCCGCCGGACGCCCGGCGATCGCCTATCGCGGCGGAGGTGCCCTCGAGACGATCGTCGAGGACGAAACCGGAAGCTTTTTCGACGAACCCGCCCCCGAGTCGCTGGCCGCGGTCTTACGCACATTCGACGCTTCACGCTTCTCACCCCAGCGTCTGCGTAACCACGCGCGGGCCTTCGCACCGGCGCAGTTCATCGAACGTCTGCACGCGATCGTCGACCGCGTCTACGCACAACGGCCGCTCGCGTAGGATGCGGCCGCTCTACTGGGCCGTCGCGATCTTCGTGCTGGTCTACGTCGCGCTCGATTTAAACAAACTCTACGCGCTGCGATACGGCGCCGACCTTGGCACCTATCTGCAAACCCTGGTAAATCTGCGCCACGGCTCCTCCTGGAACTACGGGGAGTGGCGCCCACACCTTCAGGTGCACAGTTCGTGGGCGCTGCTCTTCCTCGTTCCGCTCGTCGCGTTGATTCCCCGGGCCGAAACGCTGATCGTCGTGCAGGTCGTCGCGATCGCGGCGGCCGCGGTACCGCTCGTCCTTCTGGCTCGGGAACTTGGAGTGAGCCCGCGTGCGGCAAACCTGCTCGGAATCGCCTACCTGTTAACGCCGTCGGCGCAGGGGATGAGTTACGATAACTTCTCGGAGAACGTTTTCGTGCCGGTATTGGCGTGCGGCGGAGCGTTGTTTGCGCGCCGGCGCCTGGTGTGGCCAACGGCGCTCGCCGCGCTTTTGCTCGCGGGTTTGAAAGAAGACGAGATCCTGTTTGTGCTGTGGCTTGCAGCGGCGAGCCTGTTGTGGTGGGATCGTCGCATCGGCCTCGCCACAGGCGCCGTTGCGCTGGCGAGCGGCCTTGGATTTTGGCTTACCGAAAGAATCGCCGGCGTGCACCCAAATCTCCCGCCCTACGGCCTCGCGGTTCACGACGTCAGCGGCAAGTTTACCCTGGTAGCGCTGTTGCTGGCGCCGTTTGCGTTCGCGCCGTTGGGAATTGGACGATGGCTGCTGCTCGGCGTGCCGATGCTCGGCGAAATCGTCTTCATGCAGCCTTGGAACTACGAACCGAGCCGAGTCGGTTCGCACTATACCGCGCCGCTGCTCGCGGCGACTGCGGTGGCCGCGGCCTTCGGTATGAGACGCTGGCCGTTGACGGCGCGCGCGATGGTGCCGTGTGCGCTGATCGTGATGCTGTTGATCTTCAACGACACGGTTCTGCGCCCGGGCCGATGGCCGTATATCGTCGATTGGCCGGCGTACGCGCGTGCCGTCGCGTTGCGGGACGGCGGCCGCCCCGTGCTGCTCTTGCGGCGCGACGAGGGAACCTGGGCGATTGCCGCCGCCAATCCCTTGATCCGTCTCGACCCGCATCGCGACGACGGAGCCCTTTCCTGCCCCGCCTACGATACGAACGCGCGCGCCTTTTTTGCAAGCCTTGCGGGGCGCGCCCCGCGTGCGCTCTGCGGCGGCGTGCCCGTCGCTCCGTGACGCTCTCGTACGGACCGATACCGGCGACGCGCGAAGATCGCGGCCGCTTCGCCGCGGTGCGCGACGCCCGCGTGCTGATCTACTGGCCGCACGGGCTGGGCGACTGGATTCATTTCGGCTATGTGGCGCCATTGCTCGAGCCGTCGAACGCCTACGCGATGACGCGCTTCGGCGACGATTACGTCAGCGTGATGGAGAACAATCCAATCGTTCTGCCGCTCTACAGCGGCGTCGCGACGCCGGAAAGCGGATCGGAACTGGGTGCCGCTGACCTGGGGCTCGTGCTGCGCGAGTGCAATGGCAAGCCGCTGCACTTGAGCTTGCCGCCGCGGCTGGGTGCGGCGGTAGAAGCGTTCGGCCCCGAACGCCTGCTGTGGACCGACTATCCCGAGACCGAAGGTCGAACCGCGTTTCCGTTTCACACCAAAGCGCGCAACCTCGCGCGACTGCTCGTTCGCCCCGAACGGCTGGCGTCGTTCGATCTCTCGCGGCCGTTGCCCAGTACGCTCGATTTTGCGGTTTCACGCGAGGCGCAGAACCGGCTCGACGAGCGGCTCGCGCGCTTTTTGCCCGGCAGGCGGCTGTGCGTCATCTCGCGATCCGGCGTGACGGCGGCTCGCAAGAACTGGGGCGAGGGCGGCGAGGCGCGCGAGTTCGTCGCCGCGCTCGCGCGGCAATCGCCGGGGTGGCGTTTCGTTTCGATGGAGAACGAGGACCTTGGCGAAGCGGTGACCGGCTTTCGCTCGCTCTTCGGCGACCTCGATGAACCGTTCGCGCGTCTTTTCAAAGCCCTCGCAAACCGGATCGATCTCTTCGTCGGCATACCCGCCGGGCCGCTGCACCTCGTCATGGCGCGCGGCGGCATTCCGGTCGTCGGGCTGTGGGCGGCGCATCATCCCGATTGGTACGACGAGCCGAATCCCAGCGCGGTCCATCTGGTCGGCCGGTTCGTGCGCGATCGGAAATTCGAGCGGCGCATTGCAACGACGAGCAAGCCGCCGTCGCTTCAGCACCGGCTGCGCTATCTCGATTCGACCGGAATTCCGGCTGCGGCCGTAGTGGAAGCGGCGCTAACGGTTACTGCGTGAGCTGCGGCGCGAAGAGCAGCGCGAATATCGAGATCGAGTTAAAGAGCGCGTGCGAGATCATCGAAGCGTACGCGTTGCGCGTGATGTAGTAGACGCCGCAAAGTACCATTCCGCCGAGCGCCAGCGGGATAACTTCGAACGGGTCTCCGTGCGCGACTCCGAAGAGCAGCCCGCTCACGACGGCGCCTACCCAGAATCCGCCGTAGCGCAGCCCGAGGTTGAAGAAGAAGATTCGGAACAGCGCCTCTTCCGCGAACGGCGCCAGGACGATGGCGAAGAAAGCGAAGAGCCCGATCGTCGTGCGATCGTGAAGCCCCCGGAATATCTGCACGATGTCCTGCTGGTGCGCGGCGTGGAAGACGTAGTTTATAAGAATTGCCGTCCCGTCGGCCGCGACGAACATTCCGACGGCGCCGGCCAAGGCGATAAGCAGCGTCATGCCGTCTGGGACGCGAAAGCCGAGATCGCGCAGGCTGCGCTTCGAGAGCCGCGGGAGTGCGAGCAGTACGATAGCAACCAGCAGCGCGTCGAGTATCAGCTGGATGATCAGAAGTTCGTTTAGCTGTTCGGCCGTAACTTTCGTCGGGGGTGGAAAGACGATCTGGAGTACGAGAATAAAGACGAACAGCAGCGCGATCGAGACGGCTAGGAACCAGGTCCAAAAGCCCTTGAAGCTATCCTTTGGCCAGCTCGTCGGCCAGCCGGGCGAAGTCGCCGAGGTCGAGTCTTTCACCACGAAGCTCCGGTGCGAAATTGCAAGAAGAAAGCGCCCGCGCAATCGTCGCGCGGTCGAGTTCGGTTGCGAGCGCGAGACTGTTGAGGAGCGTCTTGCGCCGGTACGCGAACGCACCGCGTACGACCTTCCAGAAGAGTTCGAGGTCGCGAACCTGCACTG
This sequence comes from Candidatus Cybelea sp., assembly GCA_036489315.1. Taxonomy (NCBI): domain Bacteria; kingdom Bacillati; phylum Vulcanimicrobiota; class Vulcanimicrobiia; order Vulcanimicrobiales; family Vulcanimicrobiaceae; genus Candidatus Cybelea; species Candidatus Cybelea sp. The sequence continues at coordinate 49,070 of DASXFZ010000059.1, read as the reverse complement.
CCGGCTGCGAGCGCCGAACGAGCCGCACGACGCTCGAGTAAACTTTTGGCGCTGGGTAAAAGGCTTGCGGGGGTACGGTGAATAGCGGCTCGACCCGCATCGCGTACTGGACGGCGAGCGAGAGGCTTCCGAAGGCTCGCGTACCCGGCAGCGCCGCAAAACGTTCCGCAACGTCTTTCTGGACCATTACCGTAATCGAATCCGGGCCGCCGTACATTTCGATCAGACGCAGCAGCAGTGGCGTCGCGATATTGTACGGAAGATTGCCGGCGGCGCGCCAAGGCTTGCCGGCCGCCCACGCGCCGTAGTCGAACGCCAGCGCGTCGCCGCAGACGATCTGCGCGCCGGAGAGATCCGCGCGCGAGTGCAAGATCTCGACGAGCTCCGGGTCGATCTCGAGCGCGGTGAGTTTGGCGCCTCGATCGAGCAGCGCGCGCGTCAAGACGCCGGTGCCGGCGCCGATCTCGAAAACGGAGAGTTCCTTCGCAGCGCCGTCCAGCGCGCACTCGGCGATGCGATTCGCCGTCGACTCGCTGAGCAAGAAGTTTTGCCCCAAGCGTTTCTTCGGGCGCAGCGCCGATCGGGCAAGCATCGTTCGGGGACTCGGCATCCCCTTATTTTACGCCGCTTACTTCAAACGATAAACGGTAACGGCGCGCCGGCCAAAGGCCATCGCCGCGCCGAGCGTGTCGAAGCCGAGATCGATCCGCCGGCCGACGATATCGCCGCCGGTGTCGCCTGCAACGGCGATTCCGTAACCTGGAATGTAAAGGTGAGTCCCCAACGGGATCACTCTCGGATCGACGGCGACGATTCCGTAACCCGCGCGCCGTCCGATCGCGGTCATCCCGCTTCCTCCCGCACTTCCGGCGGTGTACGCCGTCGCGAACATCAGCATCGCGCCGCGCGCGAGCTCCGCCATCTGCGAGATGCCGCGCGCTTCAAACGCTGCCAGCGCCGACGCACCGATGGCTTGCGCCAAAATGCGCGGCTTTGCAGGCCGAATTACGACTGACGAAACGATCGTAGCGCGCACACGCCCACCGTCGCGCTGTAAATACTCGACGCGAACTTCGCGCAAACCAGCGTGACCGCGGGCGATGACTTTGGAAGTGCCGGGCTGGAGGGACGAGTTGAAGCGGGTGATAGTCTTCGGGGCGATCGAACGCCGTTCGACTCGCTCCCAGCTGATGAGGCCGTTGCCGTGCCAGGTGACGCCGGCCGCGACGGGCTGGTCAGTTGGTGCGGCCGCCCAGGCAGGGCTCACCGCGAGGGCGGTGCCCAGGAAAGCGGCACAGAGTACGCGTCCGATCAATCCGTAGTTCCTTTCCTTCCCGGAACGCGTCACGGTCTGCAAATCTACACCACGCAGAGAGGCGGACGATGAACGCAATTCGCGTTTTGTACGTGAAGCGGCGTGTGCGGCCGCTGGGGCAACGGATCCGACGGAGACGCCGAGACTAGAGTGGCCCGCTCGCCGATTTGGGCAGGCCCGGCTGACCCGGGCACTATACCACACTCGTCTCGGCGCGAAAATATGTCAAAAGTAACAATTTGCAAGGTGCCACCTTCTTGCTAAGCTCCTTTTCCGGAACCGGGCGCCTCGGGCAGCAAAGCGAAGAGATTCCGCCTATGGAGCGCCTGCGCGTGGGGCTGTTTACCGAAATTTACCGCCCCGTCGTCAACGGCGTCGTGGCCTCGGTCGAGACGCTGGCGCAAGGCCTGCAGCTGGCGGGCCACGAGGTCTTTTGCTTCGCCCCGAGGATGGCCGGCGCGACCGGTTCGGAGAGCCGGATCGTCCGCATTCCATCACTGCCGCTGCCCGCCACTCCGTATCGCCTCACGCTGCCCCTCATCAGCCGGCGCGAAGTCAAATCGGTCATCGAACGGCTCAGTGTCGTTCACGTTCACTCGCCGTTTATCACCGGCTGGATGGGGATGCGCTACGCCCGCCGCTACGGGATGCCGCTGATCTACACGTACCACACGCAGCTCGAGGCCTACGCGCACTACGTACCGTTTGAAGCAAACGCCACGCGCTTCGCCGCATCGCAGCTGACGCGAAGATTCGCAAACCTCGCCGACGCGGTCATCGCACCGACGCCGGCGATGGCGGCGCGCCTGCGCGAGCTTGGCGTAACCGTGCGCGTCGAAACCGTTCCCAGTGGAATCGACGTCGCGCGCTTCGCCGCCGGGCGGCGCAGTGAAGAACTGCGCAGGCAGGCCGGCGCCCGAAACGGCTCGCGGCTTTTCCTCTATGTCGGACGCCTCGCGAAGGAAAAGAACATCGAGATTCTCTTCGAAGCCCTCGCTCGAGCCGGCGATCCGGAGGCGTGCCTGGCGGTCGCCGGCGATGGTCCGTTGCGCGAGGAGTTGGGTCGCCGTGCGAAGTCGCTTCGGCTCGAGAACCGGATCCGGTTTCTCGGGCTGGTCGAGCAGGCGCGGCTGCCCGACCTCTATGCCAGCGCCGACGCATTTGTGATGCCCAGCATCACCGAGACCCAAGGCATCGTGCAGGCAGAGGCGCTTGCGGCCGGGCTTTGGGTGATCGCCGCCGACGCGCCGCAGAACCGCGACGTGCTCGGTGCGGCCGGCGTACTCGTCGCGGCCGAACCGGCGGCGTTCGCGGCGGCTTTGGCGGCGGTGCCCTTACTGCCGGACCCGCGACGTGCCGCCGACGCTCGCGCCGCCGCTGCCCGCTTTTCCGTCGAGGAGCAGATCTCTCGGACCCTAGGCCTCTACGCTAGCTTGATGCACCCGGCTCGGATCGCTTGACCTCGAACATACGTTCGCATAAAATAAGGGTACGAGGGTGATGACATGCAAAAATCGGGGCAGCGGGCGAGCGAGGTAGCGATCGGATACGCCGTCGGGCCGGCGGGAGGGGGCGTGGCCTATGCAACCTTCCAACGCGCCGGCGCTCAGGACGTTTTGCGCCTTCCATTTCGGATCAAGCAGATCTCCCCGTCGGTCGAGCGTGCTGCGGGCTATGCGGCTCTGGTGGTCGTTGCGCGAGCGATTCATCGGCTCGGCGTCACCGGTGTCCGCTTCGTGCTGGCAGATGAAGACTTTGTTCGCGAGGTGGCGTCCCGCGCCGAGGTGCCGGATAATCTCGTGCTTCCTTACGTCCGTTTGCGCTGTGCGCTCAATGCGCTCGGCAACTTCGAAATAGCGGCCGGACCGACTGACGACTTGATGCAAAGGGCGAGGGCCGAAGTAGCGCTGAACCAAGCAGCGTGAAGCTGGTGCGCCTCGGCGCGCAGGATCTCCCGGTAGAAACCAAAGCGTTAGCACGCGCGCTTCTTGGTTGCGTTCTCGTGCGTGAGAGCGAAGAAGGCACGGTCGCCGGCCGCATCGTCGAAACGGAGGCCTACCTGCCGGGCGACCCGGCGTGCCACGCCTTCACCGGGCGGAGTCCTCGCAACGCCACGCTCTTCGGACCGCCTCATCGCGCCTACGTCTACCAAATCTACGGCACGTCGTTTTGCTTCAACCTTTCCAGCGAGCCCGACGGGGAGGGTGCCGGAGTGCTGATTCGCGCTCTGGAGCCGCTTCTCGGAGTTCCGTTGATGCAGCGGCGGCGCGGCGCCGGCGAGATGCGCGATCTCTGCCGCGGCCCGGGCCGGCTCTGCCAAGCGCTGGCGATCGACCGGGCGTTCGACGGAACCGATCTCTTTGCCGATCGCAGCCTTTGGCTGGCCCGCGCGGACGGCGTTCCCGCGCGCGTGCGACTCAGTTGCCGCATCGGTCTCACGAAAGCCGCACAGCGCCGGCTGCGATTCTACGCGGCCGGGAGCCCGTTTGTTAGCGGACCGGCTCGGTTGAGCCCGGCTTGAACCCGGCCGGGCGCCTGTGCTATAGTGTGAGTCGTCGCGTCGCGGTCGTTTGTCGACAGCCGCGACATCATTTGACATCCTCACGCTCACGTCTCCGATCTGATTGCGACGGCCGCCTCTCCTTCGCTGATCGAAGCTTGACGTGCGCAGCTCTATGAGAGAGATAGCGTCCTGCAAACCGAACATCGGCCCAACCCAGAACACCGTGTAAATAATACTGATATGCGCCCCGCGCCCGGCGGAGGACGGCGGCGCCGTACGCGCCGGCGTCACCACTTTGGGCAGAATCCTGGGGCGTATCACGAACAGCTCCCGCAGGTAGACGTTCCGCCAATGACCACCGCGGCCCAGCTCGCCGATAAGACGAAGAACGAGTTGATCGAGGTCGCGAAAGAACTCGAGATCGAGATTCTCACCCCCGCGAAGCTCAAGAAGGACGAAATCGTCGAGCTGATCGTGCAGGGACAGATCGCCCGCTCGGGCATCGAAGTTGCCAGCGGCATACTCGACGTGTTGCCGGAAGGTTATGGGTTCTTACGGCGTGCCGGTTACTATATCGGAAACGACGACATCTACGTCAGCCAGTCGCAGATCCGCCGCTTCGAGCTGCGGCGCGGCGACATGGTCGAAGGTCAGGCACGGCGCCCCAAAGAGAGCGAAAAGTATTTCGGGCTCATCCGCGTCGACAAAGTCAACGACTTAGACCCCGAGGCGATCAAGGGGCGGCGACTCTTCGAAAAGGGGACGCCGATCTATCCGCAGGAACGCTTCAAGCTCGAGGTCCGCTCGACGCAGCTTTCGACTCGCGTCATCGATCTGTTCTCGCCGATCGGCATGGGCCAGCGCGCGCTGATCGTCTCGCCGCCGAAGGCCGGCAAAACGACGCTTCTCAAGAACATCGCAAACTCGATCTCCATCAATCATCCGGACGCGCACATCATCGCGCTGCTGGTGGACGAGCGGCCCGAAGAGGTCACCGACATGCAGCGCACGATCGACGGCGACGTCGTCGCCTCGACGTTCGACGAGCATCCGGAGAACCACACCGCAGTTGCCGAACTGACGATGGAACGCGCGAAGCGTCTCGTCGAGCTCGGAAAAGACGTCGTGATCCTCCTCGACTCGATCACTCGTCTGGCGCGTGCGTACAACCAGGTCGTCGCGAGCTCCGGCCGGACGCTCTCCGGCGGGCTCGACACCGCGTCGCTGCACAAGCCGAAACGATTCTTCGGTGCCGCCCGCAAAATCGAAGAGGGCGGTTCGCTCACGATCATCGCGACCGCGCTGATCGAGACGGGCTCGAAGATGGACGACGTGATCTTCGAAGAGTTTAAGGGCACCGGGAACATGGAGATCGATCTCACCCGCAAGCTCGCGGAATCGCGCGTCTTTCCGGCGATCGATATCAAACGCTCGGGCACTCGGCACGAAGAGCTTCTGCTCACGCCCGACGAGATGCGCAAGATCTGGATGCTGCGGCGCGCGACGGCCGTGCTCAACACGGGCGACATCACCGAGATCATCCTCGACAAGATGGCGCAAACGCGGACGAACGAAGAGTTCCTCCAAACGGTTACCAAGGAGGCGCTCTCGATGTCGCGCGGTTACGAAGACAACAATAACGGAAAGTACTAGTCGCTCCGCCGTCCCCGCTCCGCTCCTGCTGCTTGGCCTCCTCGCTCCCGCGAATCCGCGGCTCCGCTCGCCGGTCCGAGTCTCCTCGCCGTCAGGTTAGCCCGTAGTTTAAGCTCGAAATTAACGAGTAGAGACGAGGCTGGGTGCGGCAGGCGATTCGGCTGAACAGGTTTCTTGCGCAGGCCGGGGTCGCGTCGCGGCGGCACGCGGACGAGCTGATCGCAGCCGGACGAGTCAACATCGACGGGAGGACCGTCCGAGAGTTCGGGACCCAAGTCGAGCCGGGGAGCGAGGTGCGGGTCGACGGCACGCCCGTCGCGCTGCCGGCCGAACCGACCTATCTTCTGCTGAATAAGCCGCTCGGGGTCGTAACGACGATGCACGATCCACAGGGCCGGCGGACCGTCGCCGAGCTCGTCGCCGGCCGGCCGAGAGTCTTTCCGGTAGGCCGGCTCGACTACGCGACCGCCGGCGCTTTGCTGATGACCGATGACGGTGAGCTGGCACATCAATTGCTCCATCCGCGATTTGGGGTAGATAAAACGTATCGAGCGGAGATCGCCGGGCGGCTCTCTCCCGATCAGGTGCGCAGCCTGATGGAAGGGATTTCGTTGGAAGACGGCCGCGCGGCCGGCGCAAAGCTGCGGGTGCTCGCGGTCAGGCGCGAGCACTCCGTGGTCGACGTGACCATTCATGAGGGACGCAATCGGCAAGTGCGGCGAATGTTCGAAGCGATCGGTCACCCGATACTGGCTCTCACGCGTACCCGATTTGGGCCGTTGCGGCTCGGCTCGCTGCCGCCCGGTCACGTACGCGGCCTTACCGAGAAAGAGCTCGAGGCGCTCAAACGGCATCGCAGGCCGCCGGCGCAATCGCCTCGTACCAATCGCCTGAGGTAATGCAATGAACCGCTTCTTTCAAATCGCTGCGATCGCCGCCATCGCGTCTTGCGTTCTCGGCGACCGGGCTCTCGCGCAGTATGCGAACGAATACACGCCCGCGAAGCTGATCAAGCAAGGCTCGACTACGGCCGGCATCGCCGGCAGCGGCAAGGTCGTCGTGCAGGTTCAGGTGAACGCCGACGGCTCCCACAAAGTCATTCGCGTGATCAGCTCGACGAACTCCGCCGACAATCAGGCGGCGATGCAGATCGCCCAAAGCTCGAGCTACCGTCCGGCTCACCGCGGCGCGACGCCGATCACCGCTTTCTACGACTTCACGCTGAAGTTCAACGGCAAATCGGTCGCCCAGAATCCGAGCGAGACTGGGGGAATCAGCATGCCGTCAAGCGGGACGCTTTCGCCGGCGGCAACCCAGATCGCAACGCTGATCCGCCAGAAGCAGTATGCGCAAGCCAAATCGAAGGCGCAGGCCGCCCTCCTCAACTCGCCGGACGACCAGGGGCTGCGCGAAATGCTCGGGATCGCGTCGTACGATACGCAAGACTTCGACGGCGCCGCGCAGGCGTTCGATAAGGTCCCTTCGATCGCTCCACAGTTCAAAGCGGTAGCCGCCCAGAGCTTCGCGGCAGCCGCCGTGAAAGCGGCGTCGAGCAGCCCCGAGCAAGCGATGAGCTATGCGAACAAGGCGATGAGCCTCGCTCCGGACACCAACTCCCGGTTCGCGCTCGGCGTCGCGCAGTTAGCCAGCAACGATAACGCCGCGGCGCTGGCCTCGCTGAAGGCGGCGCACGACTCCGCGATGGCGGATTCGAAAATTCCCGTCTCGTCGAAGGTGAACATCGACTCCGAGCTGCTGCAAGCCTACCTTGCGAACAACGACGTACAAAGTGCGCAAGCACTCTCGGCGCAGATCAAGCAGCTCGATCCCTCGAGCACGGCCGGCGCTCGCGCAATGGGCGCCAGCCTGCTGAAATCGGGCCAGGCGGCAGTGGCCGCCAAAGACAGCGAAACCGCATTAAAAGACTTCGACCAGGCGGCGGCCCTGGGCGACCCCCAGATCGCGGTCACAGCGAACGTCTCGGCTGCGTTTGCAGTAGCGCAGAGCGCGAAGCCGGACTACAAGCGGATGCAGAGTTATGCAGACAAAGCACTCGCTCTTCAGCCGAACAACGCTCAGGCCAACTTTGCAGAAGGGATCGCGCTGACGGGGCAATGGGCCGGCAGCCACAACGATGGAATCAAGAAGCAGGCCGCCGACGCGCTGGCCAAAGCCGACCAGCAAGCCAAAGCCGACGGCAACGAAGCCCTCGCGCTTCAAGTGGAAACGTTCGTGAAGAACAACCTCAACGGCGGAGCCGGTGCCCGGCCGGGAAGCGGGCCGTAAATCACCAGGACTTTATCCGGGGGTAGGCCAATGGGTCGCCCTCACGGGGCGGATGGTCGCCGCGCAGCAACGTTAATTGGAGGGTGGTAGCACACCGTGTTTTCGGGATTTTTGGGTCTCATGCAGCAGGGCGGCTGGGATATGTGGCTGCTCTTGCTCATCTCTATCGTCGGTCTCGCGGTCGTCATCGAACGCCTTGTCTTCTTTCAAATGCAGCACTCCGATACCAAGGGCTTGCTGCGACAGATCGGAGCCAAGGTCTCGGCCAACGACCTCGACGGCGCAATCGAAATCTGTAAGAAAAACCGTGGGATGCTTCCGCGCATTCTCGAGTTCGGGCTTCGTCGCGGCGAGAAAAATCGTGCCGACATCACCGACGCCCTTTCGATAGCGCTGATGGAGCACCTCAACTCGCTCGAGCGTAATCTGCCGATCATCGGCACGATCGCCGTCATAGCCCCCTTCGTCGGCCTCTTCGGAACGGTGCTCGGTATCATCCGCGCGTTCCAAGATATCGCTCTGAAGGGCAACTCGACTCCGGCCGTCGTCGCCGCCGGCGTCTCCGAAGCGCTGATCACGACGGCAACCGGTCTTATCATTGCGGTCATCGCGGTCGTGTTCTTCAACTTCTTCAAGTCGCGGATCAAGAACTATAACCAAGAGATGATTGTCGCGGCAAATCAGCTTGCGGAGATGCTGCACTTTCACAACACGGGAGCGCCGATCCCGACCGAGCTGTATCAGCCGACCGGGGCGCGCACGAAGTAAGGATCGCAGGACACTACCGTGTCGCTTCTATCGTCACAGCAAGATCAGGAGGTAATGGCGGAGATCAACATCACGCCGTTCACCGACGTCCTCTTGGTTCTGCTCATCATCTTCATGATTCTTGCGGCGCTCGTCGCGCCGCCGGGTTTCGAGAAAGAACTTCCCAACAAGAATCCCAATAACTCGACCCAAACGAAGAACCACAACGACATCGAGGTCGACGTCAACAATAAGGGCGTTATCTTCGTAGACGGGACAAAGACGGACGAGACCGGCATCTATCGAGTAATGTACGATGCGTCGAAGAAAAAACCGCACCACCATGTCTCGATCATCGCCGATGCGAAGGCGCCGTACGGGATCATCATTCGGATCCTTGACGCCGCCAAACAGTCCGGGCTCGAAGACGTCGGCTTCGTTACGTCGTAGGGATAGGAGGGTAAGAGAACGTGGCCGTTTCCACCGGCGGAGGCGAAGATGAGGTAATGTCGACGATCAACATCACGCCGTTTACGGACGTGCTGTTGGTGCTCCTCATTATCTTCATCATTCTGGCCTCGGTCACCAAAGAGCCGAAGCTGCCCGACGCTTACAATAAGGATAAGGTGCAGCCTTCGCAGATCGTGGTGATGATCGACGAGAAAGATCACATTCAAATCGGCTCGAACCAGGTCGATATCAAGGACGCGAAGGCCGCCTTCGCGCAGCTGCAGGATGCCACCGATCACCGCTTCAAGAGCGTGATCGTCAAGGCGGATCCGCATGCGACCTATGGCACGATCCTTCAAGTGATGGACGCCGCAAAGCAGGTCGATCTGACCGACTTCGGCCTGGCCAACCACGTTCAAGGCGCGCCCCCAGGAGCAACCCAATAGTCTATGGCTAATCGCGGCGGTTACATCACAACCGGCGAACGGGTCCGCAGCTACATCGGCTGGGCCTTCGTCATCGCACTGGTCGTGCACTTAGGCGTGGCCTCGGTGTTTCCGAACATCAACAAGCACGCGGAAGATCAGAAGACCGAAGAAGTGACGGTTTCGAAGATTCACAAGGTCATCGTGCACACGCCGCCGCCGCCGACGCCGACCCCGCCGCCGACGCCGACCCCGCCGCCGGAAAAGACGCCGCCGCCCAAACAGCAGAAGCAGCCGCAGCCCAAGCTCAAGCTCAACGTGGTGAAGACGACGAGCAACAGCAAGTCGAGCAGCTCGACTGAGAACGCGTACGTCGCACCAAACAGCGGAAGCGAAAAAGGCGCCCCGTCGGGCCAAGGAACGCCCGCGCCCGCCGCGGCTACCGCGCCGCCTGGAACTCCGAAGCCTTCTTGCGCAAATCCCAACGTCGAAGCGACGGTTACCAACCCGGTGCAGCCGGAGTATCCTGAGTCGGCGAAGGAGATCGGGCTCGGTGCGGTCACCGTGCAGGTCGAGGTCACGGTCGGACCGTCGGGCAATCTCCTCGGAGCGAAAGTCTACAAGAGTTCGAGCAACATGGCCATCGATCAAGCTGCGCTGCGGGCCGCTCGGGAATCCACGTACTCTCCGAAGCTGATTGATTGCGCGCCGTCGCAGGGCGACTATCTCTTTCGCGCCGACTTCACGCCAGGAGACTAGCCGGGTTAGAAGCTGCTCCGCGCCCCATGCAAGATGAGGCGTACTGGGCGCTTTCTGGTCGTTGCCTTCGCGCTGTCGCTGCTGCTGCACGCGATCGTCGCGTTGATCGTACATCCGGCACACGCCGATTTTCAGAACCAAACCGAGGTCGTTTCGATCGTCCGGCGTTCTTCGATAGCGGTAGCGAAGCAAACCCCGCCGCCTCCTAAGCCCAGGCAGACCCCGGCCCCGCACCGTGGCGCAGTTGCGCGGCCGCACGCTCGGATCGCAGGCTCCGCCGGCCCCCCCGGAGGGGGACGCGGCAAGGCTACTCCCGCGCCGACCCCGCCGCCGGCGACCGCCCCTCCGAAGCTGGCGACCGCCGCTTGTGCCTCTCCGGAAGCGGCTGCGACGGTCGTCGCGACGCCGCCGCCGCCGAACATTCCGCCCGAGGCGCGCACCGAGGCGACCAGCGGGCTTGCGAGCGTGCAGGTGCAGCTCGACGCGACCGGTCAGGTGCTCAGCGCCAGCGTGGCGCAGAGTACCGGCAACTCTTCTCTCGACCTCGTCGCCGTTTCGATGGCGCGCCAGGCGCGCTACGATCCGCCGCTGCACGACTGCAAACCGATCGCCGGCAGCGCAACCTTCAGCGTGAAGTTTGTCGCGTGGTAGCGGCAGGCCGTCGCGCGGCGTCGGGTAAACGCCAAGGGCCGTGACCTTCTTCCAAGCGTTTGTTTTGGCCCTGTTGCAGGGCGTGAGCGAGCTTTTTCCGGTCTCGAGCCTCGGTCATACGATCCTCGTACCGGCCTTGCTGCAGTGGCGCAACATCGATCGCACGAGCCCATCGTTTCTCGCCTTCGTCGTCGTCCTGCACCTGGGCACTGCGCTCGCGCTGCTCGTCTTTTATCGCGCGCAGTGGGCGGCGATCGTTCGCTCGCTCGTACGCAGCGTCGTCCGCGGGAGGCTCAGCGATGACCGCGACGAGCGAATTGGCTGGCTTCTGGTCGTCGGAACGATCCCGGTCGGAATCCTGGGGGTCCTACTCGAGCATCCGGTACGGCGCCTCTTCGCCCACCCGGCGACGGCCGCGCTCTTCTTGGTCGTCAACGGCCTCGTGATGTTTGCCGGCGAAGCGTTGCGCCGTCTTCAACAACGGCGCCTCGCGCGCGCCGCTAAGCCGATCGAACGGCTGAGCTATCCCGCCAGCCTCTTCATCGGGCTCGCGCAAGCAACGGCGCTGCTTCCGGGCATCTCCCGCTCGGGAAGCTCGATGGTTGCGGGATTGCTCTGCGACCTCGATCACGAGGACGCAGCGCGCTTTTCATTTCTGCTCGCAACGCCGGTGATCGGTGCGGCCGCGCTGCTGGAGATTCCGAGGCTTTTTGCGCCCGACGCGCATCTCGTGCTCGTTCAGGCGATCGCCGGCGGGATCGCAGCGGGTATCGCCGCCTATCTTTCCGTCGCGTTCTTGACGCGTTATTTCCGCTCGAACGATCTGCGCCCGTTCGGCTGGTACTGCGTAATCTTGGGTTCCGTCTGCTTCGTGCTCGCACGAAAGGGGGTCATTACATGAAAGCTCTCGCCCTCGTTTTGGCCGTCGTCTTTTTCATTCTCGGCATTCTCTACGGGATGGGCAGGATCAATTTCTTTACGGAGTCGGGAGCCGGGCATTCACATCACATCACCCACATGGTGATCTTGTGGGTGCTCGCGCTGCTCTGCCTGATCTGGGTTCGGTTTCAGAGCGCGCCGCGACGATGAAGCTCTCGCACGTCGCGCCCGATGGCAGCATCGCTATGGTCGACGTTTCGGGTAAAGAGGCGACGGTTCGTTTTGCGCGCGCGCAGGCGCTGGTGCGTTTGAACGACGCCGCGCGCGCCGCGATCCGCGACGCGGTCTTGGCAAAAGGCGACGCCTTCGTCGCGGCGCAAATAGCGGGAATCATGGCGGCCAAACGCACGGCCGAACTCATTCCGCTCGCCCATCAGCTCCCGCTGGGCAGCGTCGACGTCAGCTTCGCATGGCAGGAGAACGGCGCGCTTGCGATCGAGGCGGAGGCGAGGACGACGGCGCAAACCGGCGTCGAGATGGAGGCGATCGTCGCGGCGACGGTCGCGGCGCTGACGATCTACGACATGGCGAAGGCGCTGGACCGGGGCATAACGATCGAAGCGGTACGCCTGCTGCGCAAGACCGGCGGTAAGGATTCCTTCGATGCCGCCGGCGCCGCTGAGGACGCCCGGTGAGAAATCGCGTCGCGCTGATCGTCCTTTCCGACCGTGCCGCCTCGGGCAAGCGCCCCGACACGTGTATTGCCTTGATGAAGGAGCGCCTGGGCGGCGCCTATGAGATCGTGCGCGAGCGCGTGATGGCCGACGAGCCCGCCGCGCTGCAGGCCGAACTCATCGACCTGGCCGACGCAAACAAGGCCGATCTCGTGCTCACCAGCGGCGGAACGGGGCTCACGTCGCGCGATCGCACACCCCAGGCGACGGCCGCGATTCTCGACTATGAGGTCCCCGGAATCCCCGAAGCGATCCGAATGGTATCGTTTGCGAACGTGAAGACGGCGCTACTCTCGCGCGCGCAGGCCGGCGTTCGCCTTCGCACGTTGATCGTCAATCTTCCGGGGAGTCCAAAAGCGGTCGCCGAAGCACTGGACATCGTGCTGCCGGTGATCCCGCACGCACTGGAGCTGCTCAACGACGAGGCCGTGCACGAGTGATCAGAATCACGAGTTTCCAAGCGGCGCAGAGCTATTTGCTCGGCACGATCGACGAAGTTGTCTCGCCGCGAACCTCGTACAAGCTCGACCGAATGCAGGCCTTCCTGCGAAATCTCGGCGACCCGCACCGCGCTTATCCGACGATTCACGTCGGCGGCACGAGCGGCAAGGGATCGACCGCGACGATGATCGCATCCGCATTGCAGGCCTCCGGTAAGCGCACCGGCCTGCACACCAAGCCGCACCTTCGCTCGATGACCGAGCGCGCCCAAATCGACGGCGTCTCGATCGAAAACGAACGCTTTGCGCGGCTGCTCGCCGATTCGATGCCGGCGATCGAGCGAACGATCGCGCAGTACGGGCAGCCGACGTACTACGAAACGCTGCTGGGCCTCGCGTTTGCCTATTTTGCCGCGGAGAGGGTCGACGTCGCGGTGATCGAGGTCGGGCTCGGCGGGCGGCTCGACGGCACCAACGTGCTCGAGCCGGTCATCGCGGCGATTACCTCCGTGGGCTACGATCACGTGGAGATATTGGGAACGACGCTCGAGGCCATCGCGCTGGAAAAGGCCGGCATTGCGAAGCCCGGCGTGCCGCTGGTCGTCGGAAGCGTGCCCGAGGCGGCGCGTGCGGTCATCGAACGCTACGCCGCAGAGGTGGGTGCTCCTGTGGTGCTCGTGCGCGATGTCGTGAAGATCGGCGTCCAAAAGAGCGACGTGCACGGCGCCGTCTTGAATCTGCAAACGGCCTTCGACACGTATTCCATCGAGCTTCCGGTCCTCGGGATCTTTCAGCGCTCCAATGCAGCGACGGCGATCGCGGTATTGGAACGCCTCGGCGATCTGCGCCCGGAGCGGGAAGCGATCCGCCGCGGCTTCGCCGCCCTCACGATTCCGGGGCGCATGGAGCTGGTCCCAAGCAGACCGCCGGTGGTCTTCGACATCGCTCACAACGTTGAGAAAGCCGAAGCACTCGTCGCGTCGCTGCAAGAGAGTTTTGCCGGGCGCCGCATTCACTACGTCGTCTCGATCGGCGAATCGAAGGACGCGCGCCGGATCCTCGAGGTGCTCTCCACGCTCCCGTCCACCTTCACGTTTACTGCGTACTCGACCGCGGGACGCAAAGCGATCCCTGCATCGCGCCTTTCGACGATCGCCGAGTCGTTCGGAAGCTGGGGGCGTGCCGTCTCCGACCCGATCGAAGCGTTGACGGTCGCGCGGCGTGTCGCCGCAATCGAAGACGTCGTCGTCGTAACGGGCTCGACGTTCATCGTCGCGGGGCTTCGCGAGTGGTTCGTACCCGCGTCCGTGTGAGAGGCTCCGTGCAGCTGCGCGACGCGCAGCTGCGGTGGGGGGAACGAACCTATTTGATGGGCATCGTCAATGTCACGCCCGATTCGTTTTCGGGCGACGGCATCGAAAGCGAAGCTGCGGCCACGGAGCACGCCCTGTCGCAGCTGCGCCTGGGAGCCGACCTGCTCGACCTGGGCGGAGAGTCGACTCGCCCCGGCCACGAGCCCGTCGGCGAACGCCTGGAGATGGCGCGCGTGATTCCGGTGATCGACGCCGTGCGCCGCGCTCGTCCCAGCGCGCCGATTTCCGTCGACACGTACAAGCCCGACGTCGCGCGCGCCGCCCGAATCGCTGGGGCCGACCTGATCAACTCGGTGTGGGGAGCTCCGGCAGAGCTTCTCGACGTTGCGGCCGAGCTCGAGATGCCCATCGTGGCGATGCACAATCAAAGCACGACGCACTACGATGCGCCGGTCGTCGATGCGGTCCTGCGCTATCTCGAAGACTGCGCCGCGCGCGCGGTAGCGCGCGGAATTCCGCCCGAGCGCGTCGTTCTCGACCCGGGAATCGGCTTTGGCAAGAACGCCGAGCAGAATCTCGCCGTGCTCGCACGGCTCGATCGTCTGGTCGCACTCGGCTTTCCGACGATGATCGGCACTTCGAGAAAATCGACGATCGGGAGACTGACGGGGAGAGCGGTCGGCGATCGCGTCTACGGTACGGTTGCGACGACGGCGCTGGCAATCGCGGCCGGCATCGACATCGTTCGAGTACACGACGTCGCCGCCGCGCGCGATTCGATCGCGGTATCCGACGCGATCGTTCGGGGTTGGCGGCCCGCGAAGTGGATCGAATAACACTGCGCGGCGTGCGCGCGCTCGGACGCCATGGATGGCTGCCCGGCGAACGCGACCGCGCCCAACCCTTCGAGCTGGAGTTGAGCGTGGAGGTCGACTTGCGCGGCGCCGAGGCCCGCGACGACCTCCACGAGACGGTCGACTACGCGGCGCTGTGCCGCCGTATCAGCGGAGTGGTCGAACGCACCTCTTTTGCTTTGCTCGAGCGCCTCGCGGGCGAGGTTCTCGAGACCGTCTTCGAGGATTCCCGCATCGCGCGCGCGACGCTCACGATCTCGAAGCCCGCCATTCTCGATGGAGCGACGCCGTCGGTTACGCTTGAGCGCGGCAATCCGCATTGCGATCGGCCGTGACGGCACACCTCGCGTACGTCGGACTCGGAAGCAATCTCGGCGACCGCGCCGCTAACCTCGAGCGCGCGCGCGAAGCGCTGCGCGAGAACGGCACGATCGTGCGCAGCTCGGCGCTGTACCGAACCAAACCGTGGGGGCGTCGGGATCAACCGGACTTTTTCAACGCGGTCGTCTCGCTCGAGACCGGGTCGGGCCCCCACGAACTGCTCGACGTCTTGCGCGGGATCGAGCGGCGGTTGGGACGCGCGCCCGCCGAACGATGGGGTCCGCGCGTGATCGATCTCGACCTTCTACTCTTCGACGACCTGACGGTTTCCGAGGCGAATCTGCGTCTGCCGCACGAGCACCTGGCCGAGCGGGCGTTCGTGCTCGTTCCGCTTGCCGAGCTCGACGATCGCTTCGCAGCGATGCGCGATGCGCTCGATTCGAGCGAGCTGGCAGGCGTAACACGCCTAGGGGAACGCGGCCTTTCCAGGTCCGGCGCGGTGCCGCGTGAAAGCGATAGCCTGATGTCGAGCACAGACGCCGCAAGCGTCAGCGATCGAGTTCGCGCGCTGGCGGCGTTCTTGAGCGAAGGGGATGCCGTCCGGCTGCGTGTCCAGCGGGGCGTTGAAGAGATCGAACTTACCGCGCCGCGCCGGAGCGCGCGTCGCGGCTCGGCCGACGGTCATTCCTCCGAGGCGCCGCCGCTGCGCGTCGATACGATCAAGGCGGACCTTGTCGGAATCTTTCATTTGGGACGTCCCGCCCCGGCGGAGGGCGATCAGCTCGACGGCGATCGAGAGCTGGGTTATATTGAGGCGCTCGGAATTCGAACGCCCATTCACAGCATGGGTTCGGGGCGTCTGGTTTTGATTGCAGCCGCCGACGACGCGCCCGTCGAATATGGACAGCCACTCTTTTCCATCGCCCGAGGCTAAAGGGGCGAGAAGGATCCCGTCATTTTTCGTAAGGTACTGATTGCAAATCGCGGCGAGATCGCGCTACGAATCAATCGCGCGTGTCAGGAACTCGGTGTTTCGACCGTCGCGATCTTTTCCGAAGCTGACCGCGAATCGATGCACGTCCGGCAAGCGGACGAGGCGTTCTGCGTTGGCCCGGGTCCCGCGGGGCGTTCCTATCTCAACATTCCCAACATCATTTCAACCGCGCTGATCACCCGCTGCGACGCGATCCACCCAGGGTATGGTTTTCTTGCCGAGAACGCGCGCTTCGCCGAGATTTGCGCCGATCACGGTCTCGAGTTCATCGGACCGAAGCCGCGGGTGATCTCCCTGATGGGCGACAAAGCGACCGCGAAGCGGGTGCTGCGCGACGCCGGCGTAGCGACGACACCGGGAACCGACGTGCTCGCTTCACTCGAAGACGCCTACGCAGCGGCCGAATCGATCGGCTATCCCATCCTCCTCAAGGCGACGGCGGGCGGTGGCGGCAGAGGGATGCGGGTCGTCTCCGATCCCGGCGAGCTGCCCCGCGCCTACGCGGGCGCGACGGCGGAGGCCGAAGCGAGCTTCAAAGACGGACGGGTCTATATCGAAAAGCTGATCCGCTCCCCGCGCCACATCGAAGTCCAAGTCTTGGGGGACGAATTCGGCAACCTCGTTCACCTCGGCGAGCGGGACTGCTCGGTGCAGAAGCCGGCCCATCAGAAGATCATCGAAGAAACCCCGGCACCGCACGTGCCCGAGACGGTGCGAAACTCACTGCACGAGATGGCGTTGCGCGCTTGCCGCTCCGTCGGTTACACCAACGCGGGTACTCTTGAATTTCTGGCGGCGGGTGACGACGTGTACTTCATGGAGATGAATACGCGCATTCAGGTCGAGCACCCGGTGACCGAGATGGTCTACAACATCGATCTCGTCAAGGAGCAGATTCGAATCGCGGCGGGCGAACCGCTCGGCTACACGCAAGGCGACCTCGTCGCCCGCGGGCACGCGATCGAATGCCGGATCAATGCCGAAGACACGAATAACCATTTCGCCCCGGCTGCGGGTACCGTGACCAAGCTGGTCTTTCCAGGGGGGCCGGGAATTCGCGTCGACACGCACATGTATGCGGGGGCGACGATTCCGCCGTATTACGATTCGATGATCGCCAAAATTATTGCGTACGGAGATACCCGCGAAATCGCCATTGCGCGCATGGAGCGCGCGCTGCGCGAAACGCTCGTCGAAGGCGTACAGACGACGATCGGACTCTGTTTGGAGATTCTCGCCACCCCGCAGTTTCGCCAAGGCCGGTACGACGTCGAGTTTCTTCCCAACGAGCTCGCGCTGCGATGACGTCGCGCCGCGAAGGCCGCGAACAGGCGCTCAAGGCGCTCTATTGCGTCGTCATCGGCGATCGCGAGCCGCACGACGCGCTGCGCGAGGTCGTTGGGGAAGAGGCCGACGGCGAGCAGCGCGCTTTCGTCAAGGAGCTCACGCTGGGAACGCTCGAGTACGCGCAGGAGGCCGATCGCATCGTCAGCCCTCTCTTGGAGGGGTGGGCACTCGAGCGTCTGCCGACCATCGATCGCCTGCTGCTGGAAATGGCGACCTTTGAGATACGCTGCCGTCCGCAGACGCCGGCGGCGGTCGCGATCAACGAAGCCGTCGCGCTTGCGAAACGGTTCTCGACCGAGGATTCGGGGCGCTTTGTGAACGGAGTACTCAGTGCGGTCGTCAACGCGAAAGGGTAAGCGTCGCAGCCCGTCGATGCGCTTCCTGCGCGGCTTGGGCATCGCGGTCTTTCTCGTCGTGCTCTTTGCAGTCGGCACCGTCGCCGGGATGGTCGCCGCTTACGGGCGCAACCTTCCCGATATCAGCCGGATGGCCGACTACCAGCCGGCCAGCACGACGCGCATCTTCGCTCGCGACGGAACGCAGCTTGCGGCCGTCTACAAGGAGAATCGCGTCTGGGTGCCGCTCGCGCGCATTCCCACGGTGGTGCGCGAGGCGTTCATCGCCAATGAGGACCATAACTTTTACTCGCACCACGGCGTCGACGCCGGCGGAATCATCAGAGCGGCGTTCGCGGACCTCACGCACCAGCAGATACAGGGCGCGTCGACGATCACCCAGCAGTTGGCGCGTCGGCTCTTTCTCAGCGATCAGGTCAGTCTCTCGCGCAAGGTTCAAGAGGCGCTGCTTGCCATCGAGATCGAGCGCTACTACACGAAGGACGAGATCCTCGAACGTTACCTGAACATCATCTACCTGGGCGGGGGCGCCTACGGCGTCGACGCCGCCGCGCATACTTATTTCGGGCGCGGCCTGAGCGGACTGGGCCTCGGACAAGCGGCGATGCTGGCCGGCGTCGTGGCCGCACCCTCCGACTACTCGCCCTTTGCCAATATGGACTTGGCTCGGGAGCGCGAACGCCACGTACTCGATCGTATGGTCGAGAGCGGCTACGTCACCGCGGCGCAGGCGGATGCAGCATACGACGAGCCGCTCGGCCTGATTACAGAGCGGGCGACGGGCTTGCAGGGTTACCGCTATCCGTACTTTACGACCTACGCAATCGCGCAGCTCGAACACCTTTTCGGTGCGAGCGCCGTCGAGGAAGGCGGGCTACAGGTCTACACCACGCTGGACCAGCACATGCAAGACATCGCCCAAGACGCCGTAACGTGGGGCGTGCATCAGGCGGCCGCCGAAGGGATTGGAGCGCACGAAGCGGCGCTCGTCGCTTTGCGCCCGTCGACCGGCGAGATCCTCGCAATGGTGGGCGGCACGGGATTCTCCCTCACCAATCAGTATAATCGGGCCTGGCAGGCACGGAGACAGCCCGGCTCGTCGTTTAAGATCTACGACTACACCGCGGCGATCGATTCCGGCATGCCGGCGAGCACGATCATCGACGACACGCCGGTGAGCTATCCGATGGGAGACGGTACGCAGTGGTCGCCGCAGGATGACGATCACAGCTATATGGGCGCGATCTCGCTTCGCGAGGCTCTCACGCTTTCGCGTAACGTCGTCGCGGTCAAGCTGGCCGAGCGCGTCGGCCTCGACCGGGTCATCGACTACGCCCATCGCATGGGGATCACCGCGCCGCTGGAAGCGAACCTTTCCCTCGCGCTCGGATCGTCGGTCGTGTCCGTGCTCGATCAGGCCAGCGGCTATTCGACGCTGGCAAATCAAGGGCTGCACGTCGACGCCACACCGTTCCGCATCGTAAAAGACTCGCTGGGCAGCGTAGTCCTGGATAACCGCTATCCGACGGCAAACGACGTCGTAAGCGCCGGAACCGCCTTCATCATGACCTCGATGCTCGAAGACGTCATCAATCACGGAACCGGCTATCCCAACGCGATCATCGGGCGCCCCGCCGCCGGAAAGACGGGCACGACCTCCAACTTCCGCGATGCGTGGTTCGTCGGCTATACGCCCGATCTCGTCACCGCCGTTTGGTTGGGCAACGACGATTACACGCCGATGAATGAATCGTACGGTGGAAATATTCCCGCGCGCGTCTGGGCCCGTTTCATGAAAGCGGCGCTGGCGGGGACGCCGGCGCACGACTTCCCGTTCCCCGCCGATGAGGTTGCGAAGGTTGCGGGGTGCGGCCGCGGATACGAGTACTTCTTGAAGGGAACCGAACCGCAGTACGGTTGCGGCGGCTACACCGCGCAAATGCCCGACGACGTCTCGCAGCCGGCGACCGAAGGGCTCGCGCAGCCGACGGTGCCGCCCGCAGACGCGACGCCGCCGCCGACGCTCCCTCCGCCTCCGACGCTTCCGCCGACGCCCGCGCCACCGCTCACGGAGCCTTCACCATCCGCTCCGCCGTGACGCCGGCCAAAGTCGTCGTTACCGTCGGCGAGTTCTCAAAGCGTCTGCAGGAAGTATTCCGCCGCGTTCGCGCCTTCGATTATATTGGAATCAGCGGCGAAGTCTCGGAATGGACGCCCAGAGCGAACGGCATTTACTTCACGCTCAAGGATTCCCAGGCGGTATTGCAGTGTTTCGCCCACCATAGCCGCGCCCGAAATTTTCCACCGGTGACGCTCGGTTCGGCGGTCGTCGCTTACGGCAAGGTGCGCTTAGCCGAATGGCGCAGCCGCTACGAGCTGCTCGTCGACAGCGTCGAGTTCACCGGGATCGGCGAGCTCTTTCGCCAGTACGAGGCACTCAAAGAGCGATTTCGCGCGCTCGGATTCTTCGAGCAGAGCCGCAAACGCAAGATTCCGCGCTTTCCGAACGTCGTCGCGCTGGTTTCGGCGCGGGGTAAAGGCGCCGAAGACTTTTTGCAAACGATGAAGGCGCGCGCACCGTACGTCCGGATTCATTTCATCGAAACCAGAGTGCAAGGACTCGGCGCGGACGTCGACCTCGCCCAAGCGCTCGACAAAGCCGACGTGCTGGGCGCCGACGTCATCGTTCTGGCTCGCGGCGGCGGCTCGTACGAGGATCTATTTTCGTTCAATTGCGAGCCGGTCGTCCGGGCGATCGTCCGGACGAAAACGCCGGTCGTCACCGGGATCGGCCACACCGCGGATCACCATCTGGCCGATGAAGTTGCCGATCTCGAGTGCGAAACGCCGTCGAACGCGGCGCAGTTCATCGCGAACCTCTGGCAATCGGGCGACGAAAAACTCGCGCGCTTGCGAATCTTGCTCGACAACGGCATCGCGGAGATTCTGGCCGACCGCTCGCAGCGCGCGGATCGCGCGGACGAACTTGTCGGTCGGGCTTGGGAGCGGACGCTCATGGTGCTCCAAAGACGCGTTAGCGACGCGCAGCGCCGGGTCTCGGATCACAATCCGGTCGCTCGAGTCGGGCGCCAGGCGCGGCGTTTGACGGAATCCAGCACGCGGTTGGGCGCCTGGCCGGCGAATGCGTTCGGACAGCGCGAGCGAGCCGTCGGGACTCGGCACGAACGCCTCGCGTCCGTATCGAGGCTCGTCTTTGCGCAACGCCAGAACGCGCTCGCCCTAGCGAGAAGCCGGCTGGACTCATCCGATCCCGAGATGCCCCTGCAGCGCGGCTATGCGATCGTAACGTTCGCCGGCCGCGCGCTGCGGGACGCAGGCGACGTCGCGCCGGGAGACTCCATCGATGCGAAACTGGCGCGCGGGAGCGTCGAGGCGCGCGTGGAAACGGTGAGCCTCGATGAGTAAGGCGTCAGACCCTAAGAGCTTCGAGGCAAAGCTGGATCGAATCGATGCCATTGTCAACCTCCTTCAGAACGGCCAGCCCAGCCTCGAAGAGTCGATCGCGTTGTTCAAAGAGGGCAAGAGCCTTGCGCGCGAGTGCGAGGCGCTGCTCAAGAACGCGCAGACGCAGGTGGAAGAGGCAATGGCCGAGGCTCGTCCCTCCGAAGGTGCTGCAAACGCTGCGGAGCTCGACGGCGAACTGCCCTTCTAAGGCGGCGCTCTTAACTAACTCTCGTCGGCAGCGGTTTGCGGCATCGGCCTGAAATCGGGTTCGATGCGCCGCATAAATGCGTCGAAAAGCGGAACGGTAAAATCGATCCGCCCGTGTTCGGGGCTGTAGATCATGCCTTTTTTGATGAGCGAGTCGCGCGGCGGACCGAGCTGACGCTGCGTGCTGCCGGCAATGTCGGCGACCTCTTGCGAACTATACGGCCCCGCTCCGAGTTCGGCCATCGCTCGCAGGTAGAACCGCTCTCGCGGGCTGCAGCGCCGGTAACGGACGCTGAAGAAGCCATTGTCGAGTTTGGAAAGCGTCACCGGCTCGATTGCGTTCACGACGTCGACGTCGATGGGCGACGAGCTCGCCGCATTCCACACGTCGTAGGCGAAGAGCTGTACGAAGAACGGATACCCGCCGCTGACCGCGATGATGCGCGTTACCGCGCTCGCAGTGTAGGCGACGCGCTCGGACTTCGCCGGCACAACGATCGCCTCGCGCGCCTCGCTTTTGCTCAACGCACCGATCGGACAAAAGTTGAAGAGGCGTTCTGCGTACGATTTCGCTTCGCCCAAGCGCTGGAGAATCTGCGGCAGCCCGGTCGCTACGAAGAGTACCGGGAGCGAAAGCTGATTGATTCGATGCATCGCCATGATGATCGACGAAAGCTCGGCCTCCAATAGATACTGCGCCTCGTCGACGGCGAGGAGCACGGCCGTTTCCTGAGCGCGGGCCGCTTCGCCGATGCTGACCAATAGGGCCGTTAGGTCGACCTGAAGATCGCCGCTGTCGCCGAGGCCGCGCTCCGGCTCGACACCGATGCTAGCGCTCAGTCCGTCGAAGCCGAGGCGAACGGTGAACGACTTGAATACGCGCATTGCATGCTTGGCGAACTCGTTCACCCGCGCCGGTGTATCGAGCGAAAAGAGAATCGACTGCAGCTCGATGGCGAGTTTGTGCAGAAACGATCGCTGCTCGTCGGCCTCGAGATAGGCGACGATATAGCCGGCTCGCTTGGCATCGCCGACAAAGGAATTGAGCAGAACGGTCTTGCCCACCCCGCGCAGCCCGTAGGGGATGACGCTTTGCTCGGCGCGCCCGGCCATGACCCGCGCGAGGGTCGTTCGGAAAGCCTCGATGAGCGGTTCGCGGCCCACCAGAACGGCAGGCGGGGCTCCGGCAGTCGGAACGTACGGGTTCTTCTCCGGTTCCATCGCGCTCTAGTCTATCAAAGTCTACAGCATTTTGCGTAGATTTCTTTAGGGCCTCATGATAAAGATGCGGGCCCAAGCAGGGAAGCGACTATGAGGCAAGAGAGAAGCGTCGATGATGCGTCGACCAATAATCCTCGCTCTGCTAGCCGTCTGGTTTTTGGCGGCGGCGGTGCCGGCTTTGGCACAGACTTCGGCACCGACTTCGGCGACCGATATCGCTAAGAGCCGGCTGGAGACGATGCTGCGCAACGGTCACGCCGACCCGGCTTGGTTTAGCGCCGAGTTTCTCGCCCAGATACCCGCAAGCAAAATCGATGACGTCATCGCCAACCTCAAGAGCTCGCTCGGCGCTTTCGAAAAGGTTGAGGTCGTGCAGACGAAGTTCGTCGCGTATTTTGCAAAAGGCACCGACGACGTAACGATCCAGTTGGACGGCGACAATAAGATCGCTCTGCTGCTCTTTAAGCCGCCCGCACTCTCGGCGTGCTGATGCCGGGGTCGCGGCCGCGGCGGTGCCGGAGGTAAGGCGCGGCCGGCGCCTCCGTCTCGACGACGCCGTCGCCGAGCAGGCCGATATCTCGCGCTCGCAGGCCCGCAGCCTCATCATGGAAGGGCGCGTCACCGTCGACGGCCTCGTCGCAACGAAAGCTGGACAGAGCGTCGCGGCAGCGTCGCGGATCGAAATCGAGCGTCCGCGTCGTTTCGTCAGCCGCGGCGGCGAAAAGCTCGAGCACGCTCTGCGTAACTTCGCCATCGACGCGCGCGGCAGTCAAACGCTCGACGTCGGCGCTTCGACCGGCGGCTTTACCGATTGCCTTTTACAGCATGGCGCGGCGCACGTTACCGCGTTGGACGTCGGCTACGGCCAGCTCGACTGGCGGCTGCGAAACGATCCGCGCGTCAAAGCGATCGAGCGAACGAACTTCCGGCTTCTTCCCGACGACGCGTTTCCGGATGGTTTCGATTTGGTCGCGATCGACGCTTCGTTTATCTCGCTTCGCACGATCCTGGAGCGCGCCGTGAAGTACCTCCGCGAGGGCGGCGTCGTCGTCGCGCTCGTCAAGCCGCAGTTTGAGGCGGGGCGGGAACGCGTCGATTCGGGCGGCGTCGTCCGCCGCCGAGAGACGCATCGCGCGGTGCTGGCAGAAATTCGCGATGCGGCGCTGCACCTCGGCCTCGTGCCGGTCGGACTGCTCGCCTCGCCGTTGCTGGGGCCGGCCGGAAATCGCGAGTTCTTCCTTGAGCTGCGGCGCAGCGGAACTCCGTTCGGGGACGCACGAATCGAAGCGGTCCTCGACGAATCGTAGCACTATGACGATCCTGGCCATCGAACGCAAGGTCATCGCGCTCTTCGTCGACCGGGAGCGCGAGCACGCCCGCTCGATCGCGAACCGAGTAGCGGAAGATTTTCGAGCAGCTGGATTCGACGTGGTGGACGGCGCGCAGGACCAAAGCGCGGCGCTGCTGATCACGATCGGCGGCGACGGAACGCTGCTGCGTGCCGCGCGGTTAGCCGTCCAGCACGATCTGCCGTTATTGGGCGTCAATACCGGACGGTTGGGGTTTCTCACCGAGTTCGACGAAGACGATCCTCGACTCGGCGATCTGCCGGCGCTCGTGGAGCGGGGACTCTTCACCGACGAACGCACCGCGCTGGAGGCAGAGTACGACGACCGCCGTTATTTCGCGCTCAACGACGTCGTCGTGCGAAAGGGCGAAGTGTCGCGCATCGTCCCTTTTGGCCTGAGCGTCGACAACGGCGCCACGACTCGCATCGCTGCCGACGGAATCTGCGTCGCCACGCCCACCGGCTCGACGGCGTACTTTCTCTCCGCAGGCGGCTCGCTGATCGCTCCGACCGTCGACGCGTTTGGCGTCGTTCCGCTGTTGCCGCATACGCTGTTCTCGCGGCCGCTGATCGTCCCGACGCGGTCGAAGATCGAGATTACCTCGGGTCAGGAGAGTGCGCACGCCCATCTCGAGTGTGACGGTGAGGTGCTCAGCGAGGTCGAGCCGAGCGCCAGCGTCTTCATCCGATGCCATCCCAAGCGGGTTCGTTTCGCACGGACGGCCCCGCTGCATTTCCTCGAGCGGCTGGAAACCAAGATGCTCTGGGGTGTTTCGTTCAAAGATCCACGGCGGTAAGGAAGAGCGGCTTTTAAATGCTGCGGCGCCTCGAGATCGAGAACTACGGATTGATCGCACGAGCCGGTGTCGAGTTTTCGCCCGGCGCGACGATCTTCACCGGCGAGACCGGCTCAGGCAAGACGATGCTGCTGGGCGCCCTGGATTTCGCGCTCGGCGCGCGGGCAGGGGCCGATATCGTCGGACGCGCGGCGCGCAAGGCCGGCGTGACGATCGCCTTCGATCCCGGGAGTGCGCTGCGCGCGCGCCTGGAAGCCGACGGCTTCGAACTCGACGCTGGGGAAGAGGGCAGCATCGCGCGCGAGATGACCGATGCCGGGCGATCGAGCGTGCGCGTCAACGGGCGCGCCGCGACCGCCGGCTACGTCCGTGAGCTGGCCGAGGCGATCGCCGAAATCGTCGGGCAGCACGAAGCGCAGCACCTCGTCTCTCCCGCGTATCACTTAGAGCTTCTCGACCGGTTCGCCGGCGAGGAGGCGCGCAAGCTGCGCGAGGCGACCGCAGACGCCTACCGGCTCTACGATGAAGCGGGGCGATCGCTCGAACGTCTGACGCGCGACGACGCTGACGCGCGCGTACGCTACGACGAAGCCTTGTTCATCGTCCGCGAGGTCGAAGAGGCGCGCATCGATGGCGCCGAACTCGAGCGGATCGCAGGGCGGCGCGCCTATCTCGACAACGTCGAGCGCATCGCGACGGCGCTGAGCGCGGCTGCCAATGCGCTGTCGCAGGAGGAGCCGGGGGCGACCAACGCGCTCGGTGCCGCCGCAGCAGCGCTGGCGAGCGTCGCGAAGTTCGGCGACGAGCTTCGGGCAATGGCGCAGCGTGCTGCGGCACTGCAGAGCGAGGCCGGCGAGCTTGCTGCCGACGTCGCGCGCGCACTCGAAGCCACCGAGTTCGATCCCAGCGAGCTCGAGACGATCAACGCGCGGCTCGCGCTGCTGCAGCGGCTCGCGCGGCTTTATGGGGGAAATCTCGACGAGGTTATCGCGCGAGCGCGAGCTGCACGCCGGACGATCGAGGAGTTCGAAAACCGTGACGAGCTGCTGGAGCGCGCGCGCAGCGAAATGGCCGGCGCGTCGCGTGAGCTCGAGCGTCTCGCGGCCGCCCTGCGCAAGGTGCGGCAGAAGGCCGCGAACGAACTCGTGAAACGCGTGCTCGGGGAGCTAGGTGAAATTGCGCTCGGATCGGCACGCTTCGATATCGGCTTGCAGCCTGCGGAGAGAATCGGCCCGGCGGGAGGCGATCGCGTCGAGTTTCTCTTTGCCGCCAACGCCGGCGAGGCGCCGAGGCCGATCGCCCGCGTTGCTTCCGGGGGCGAACTCTCGCGCGTTCTGCTTGCGCTCGTCGTCGCGCAGGCGGAGCGTTCGCCGGCAGCGCTGATCTTCGACGAAATCGATGCCGGTATCGGCGGCGCGACGGCGGCGGCCGTCGGCGAACGCATCGGTCAGCTTGCGCGGCGTGGCCAGGTCGTCTGCGTAACCCATCTGGCGCAGATCGCCACCTTCGCGAACCGCCACTACGTTCTCGACAAGCTGGAGCGCAAAGGAGAGACGACGATCGGGGTGCGCGAGCTCGCAGGGACCAAGCAGCGAGAGGCGGAGGTCGCGCGAATGCTCTCCGGCGAGACGCACGAAACTGCGCTGCGGCACGCCCGCGCGCTCCTCGTGCGCAGCCGCAACGCCGCTAAGGAATCTGGTGGATCTTGAGCACGTTGGTACCACCCGAGCCGACGGGCATGCCGGTGGTGAACGCGATTTGCTCGCCCTGGCGAACGAGGCCGGCTTTGAGCATCTGGCGCTCGGTCATATAGAGCAAGACCTCGATCGACGCGTACGAGTCGATCATGATTGCCTCGGTGCCCCACAGCAGCGCCAGGCGCCGCGCGACGCGCGGTTCGGGAGTGAGCGCGACGATGTGCGCCTGCGGTCGAAAAGCCGCTATGTGGTGGGCGGTATTTCCGGTCGTGGTACCGGTGACGATGTAGGGAATCTTCAGCTCGGCGCTGGCGCGAGTCGCGGCTTCAGCGATCGACGAGGCAACCGTCGGCGCGAAGTTCTCCAGCCGGCGATCGCGCAGCGCCGCGTGCGGATAGTGGCGCTCGACTTCGCGGGCGATTTGCGCCATCATGCGGACTGCGTGGATCGGGTAGGCGCCAATCGCCGTTTCGCCCGAGAGCATCACGGCGTCGGTACCGTCGAGAATGGCATTGGCGACGTCGGTCGCCTCCGCGCGGGTGGGACGCGGTGCCGCCATCATCGATTCGAGCATCTGCGTCGCCGTGACGACCGGCTTGCTCGCGCGATTGCACTTTGCGATGATCTCTTTCTGAATGATCGGCACTGTTTCGATCGGCACTTCGGTTCCGAGATCGCCGCGCGCGACCATGATACCGTCCGCGCTTTCGATGATGCTGTCGAGCTCGGCGAGCGCCTCGTGCTTTTCGATCTTGGCAATTACGGGCACGCGTTGGCCGCGCTGCGCGATGAAGTGCTTGACGCTTTCGACATCCGACGCCGATCTCACGAACGAGATCGCGACATAGTCGACGCCGTGATCCAGTCCAAAGGCGAGATACTCGAAGTCGCGCGGCGTCACCGACGTGATATTGAGCGAACCTTCGCAGTAGCTGATGCCCTGCGAGGGACGAAGATCGCCGCCGACTTCGACGGTCGTCTCGATGTCGTCGGCGCTCTTACCGGTGATGAGAAGTAGAATCTGACCGTCTTGCAGATAGAGATGCTTGCCGATCTCGACGTCGGCGGGTAAATCCTGATAGGTCGTGCCGACCCGCTCGCGCGATCCGGCTACGGATTCGGCGGTGATGATGAAGCGGTCGCCGCGCTCGAGCCGAACCGACGACAAGCCGTCGGCGAGCGGACCCGTGCGCACCTTCGGCCCGGGCAAATCCTGAAGAACGGCCGTGTGGATGCCCAGTTCGGCCGAAATCTCCCGCGCGGAACGGATAACCGCGGCGTGCTCTTGCGGTTTTCCGTGCGAGAAGTTCAAACGAAGGACGTTCGCGCCGCTAAGAAAGAGTGAGCGGAGCGTCGCGGGGTCCTGCGACGCCGGTCCGACAGTCGCGACGATCTTCGTACGTTTTTTAATGATCGGTTCCATCAACCGCGCAGGCTTGTGCGCCGGAGCCGGCAGGCTCCTGCGTTCGGTTAAGCGCACTTAAGGCGTCGTCGTGAAGTTCACGCGAGATTCGCGCGACCGCCGCTATCCCGAGCGACTGACGGGCAGCTTTCTCGCGTCGCTGCTGATCCACGCGCTGCTCGCCTTACTGCTCTTCACCGTGCTCGTCAGCTCTTCGGAGCAAGGAGCGAACGAGAACGTCCAAGGCGGGGAAGTCGTCACGGTTTCGCGGACGTCGCCGGTCGTCGTGGCAAATCAGCCCGCAGCGACTCACGCCGCCGTGCCGGTACCGCACGTGCGCGTGATCGCGCCGCCGCAGCACGCGCCCCTGGCCGTACCGCAGTCGCAGCGCCAGCCCACGAACCGTCACGAGCTGGCGAAGACGGCGCCCAGCGCGCCGCCGAACCCGCAGCCGATACCGCAAACCACGCCTCAGCCCAACCCCGAGCCGACGCAAAACGTCTTTGAGACTAAGCCCTCCAACGAAATCCCGGCAGCCCCGATCAACGTGCCGACGGTGGCGCCGGTCGCGGTTGCCGTGAAGGCCCCACCGACCGCCGCCCCCTCGCCTTCACCCTCGACGGCGCCCGTCGAGCATCCGTCGCCACGGCCGCCCGCGCCGACCGCCCGTCCGAGTGCGAGGCCGGCGACGCCGGCTCCAGTACTCCCCAAGGCATCGCCGAGCCCGGCAGCCGTCGCCCGAGCCAGTACAGCGCCGGTCAGCGGCGTGCCCAGCCCGAGCCCAACGAGCACCGCGGCCGTGGCGCACACGGCGGGGACGGCGCCGAAGCCGGCGCCGAGTGGGGCCGCCGCCTCACCGGGGCCGCGCGAAGGCACCGGGCCAAAGCCGCAGAACGCGGCGAACCGTCCGATCGCGGTGCGCCCGACGGCATCGCCCGGCCCGCGGCCGACGGCCGCTCCAAAGAAACAGCGGAACGCGCCGAACATCAACGCCAAGCTGCGCGCGCTGCTGCCGAACAACCCGGTGCATCCCACCGTCGGTACCTACACGCCGAGTTACTCGCTGCGCGGCCGTCTGGAGCCGACGCCTCCGCCGGAGGTGCTCGCGAAGACGCAATACATGTACGAGGTGAAGGGTACCGGCAACGAGGCGCGCGTGAAAATGTGGGTGGTAGCGGCGCGTAAAGCCGGCCCGACGACGATCTGTACGGGTTGGCTCGTTAGATATCCACAGGCAGTGCGCGGCGGATATGCCGAACAAGCGACCTCGGGCAACGTTCAGAGCAACGTTCACGCGGGGCCGGCAAACGGAACGCAGATTTCGGTCGGCGGGGGCGGCGCAAGCGGCGAACCTCTCTCGCCATTTGCCGCCGGCGTCGCGCCGATCGTAGACGGCATGGTTTCACAGCCGTGCGACGGACGGCTCCTGGTACGATACGCACCGTCGCCCGCTCCGTCGCCGTAGCCTGCTGCGTTTCCCTCTTGAAACGCGACATAAGTCGCACTACAATTGCGTTGTGCCGGAAAAGGCCGGCACGATTTGTCGGTACGAAGGAGGGCGGTTGGAACCGCAAAATCCGCCGGGCTACCGAGCCCGCGAAAAACGCGCCGACTGAGGGCGCCCAAAGCGCGCCCACGACGGCCGGACGATTTCCGGCGGCGCGCCAGTCGTACGATAGAAAACAGAGCGAGGGACCGCGCCCACGTGGGGTTGCGGTCCGTCGCTGTTTTCGGTATTGTTAAGGACGGAGTTAGAGGAGCGTGGGTTCGTCCCGCGCTTCGCTGCTTCAAGAGAGCAATTTGACGGCAACAATGAAAGCGGAGATTGCAGCGGCTTTCGAACGCGAGCTGGATGCGATTGCACACGACAAGAGCTTTGGCTCGCTCGAAATCGTTGCGCACCATGCGCGTTCGGTACGCGGAGCCCCCGAACTCAGCGTAACCATCGACGCCCCGGGCGGTGCGGATCTCGCGCTCTGCGAGCGCCTCGCCGCACGCCTTAATGCGAATCTCGCCGCGATCGACTCGGGGTACAGTCTCGTCGTCGAGTCGGCCGGTCTCGATCGGCCGTTGGTTCGTCCGGGCGACTACGAGCGTTTTGCGGGCGAGCGCGCGCGCATCGTGACGTCGCTCGCCGTCAACGGAAGCAAGACGCATCGTGGAATGCTGCGCGGGCTGCGGGGAGAGAGCGCCGTGCTCCAAACCGACCGCGGCGAACTGCTGCTGCCGCTGGCGGCCGTAAAATCGGCAAATCTCGAATATGACGCTCGCCTCGATTTACAACGCGATAAACAACGACGGAAACAAGGACATGGCTACGATAGACCACACCGGAACTGAAGATAAACTCATCGACGTCCTGCAGTTCATCGCGCGGGAACGCAACATCTCGTTTGAGATGCTGCTCGAGGCGCTGGAAGCAGCGTTGCTGACGGCGTACAAGCGTCACTTTGGCAGCGAGTCGAACGCGATCGTGATCGTCGACCGGCAGAGCGGCGCGTATCGCGTCTATCATCGCCGCAACGTCGTCGAGGAAGTCGAAGATCCCAAGCTCGAGATTTCGGCGAAGCGGGCCGGCAGTCCGTACCAGGTCGGCGACTTCTACGACGAGGAAGTGACGCCGAAAGACTTCGGCCGGATCGCGGCCCAGACGGCAAAGCAAGTGATCGTCCAGCGCATTCGTGAAGCAGAACGCGACACGGTCTACAACAAATACGTCCGCAAGCTCAACGATCTCGTGACCGGAACGGTACAGCGCTACGAGCAGCGCAACATGTATGTGACGCTCGAGGGACGCGATGAGGCGGTCATGTACCTCGACGAGCAAGTTCCCGGCGAAGCCTATCGCATCAACGATTTCATCCGGGCGTACGTTCTCGACGTCAAGAAGTCGCCGAAGGGACCGCAAGTGATCCTCTCGCGTGCGGCAGAGGGACTCGTGCAGCGGCTGCTCGAGTTGGAAGTTCCGGAAATTGCCGACGGGACCGTGGAGATCATGGCCATCGCGCGCGACCCCGGCGGCCGCTCGAAGGTGGCGGTGAAGAGCAATCGGCCCGAAGTCGATCCGATCGGCGCGTGCCTCGGTCCGAAGTCGAGCCGGATTGCCAACGTCACCGACAATCTGCGGGGGGAGAAGGTCGACATCATCCGCTACGATCCAACGCCGGCGACCTTTATCATGAACGCATTAGCACCCGCAAAGGTGATCGGCGTAGAGCTTTTCGAGGACGACAGCGTCGCGCTGGTCATCGTTCCCGATTATCAGCTCTCGCTCGCCATCGGGCGCGACGGACAGAACGTGCGCCTTGCCGCGCGGCTGACCGGCTGGCGCCTGGATATCGCGAGCGAAACTGAGTCGCCTGCGCTTCGCGAGCGGTACCTCGCAGAGCGAGCCGAGCGTGTTTCGTCAGGCACCGCCCCCGAGGCCGTCGAGGCCGGCGCGGGACCGGCAGAGGGTGAAGAGATCGACGCCGAGCTCATTCGCCGGCTCGAGGAGTTCCGCCGTGAGCGGCTCGGGGACGGCGAAGCATAAGCCGGTCCGCACCTGCGTCGGCTGCCGGCAGCGATTCGCTCAAGCGGAGCTCAAGCGGTACGTGCGGACGGCTGCCGGCTGGCGTCCCGACAAAAGCGGCCGCCGCCAGCCCGGGCGCGGCGCCTACCTGTGCTCGGAGCCGTGTGTCGAGCGCGCCGCAAAAAACAAACGCTATCCGGGTCTTGGCGCGGCGGCGGTCGAATATGGTTTAATAGATAACTCGTGCCAAAGATAATTCGATGATGATTTGTGACGACCGTGCCCTCCGATGAGGGCAAACCTTTGATTACTTAGCGGAGCCAAGCCGTCGGTTGGGGCTCCGCGCACTCCAACTGATGGGACTCGGGCGCCTCGCGTTCGAGAGGAAACTTGGCCGGAAAAGTACGGATTTTCGAGCTCGCCAAAGAGGTCGGGCTCACCTCGAAGGAACTGACGACACTCTTTAACGAGCGCCTGGGCGGGATCTTCGAGGCCAAAAACCAGCTCAGCGTCGTGCCGGACCAGATCGCCGATCTGGTCCGCAGCGTGCTGCTCAAACCCAAGCCGCAGGCGCCGGCTAAGGCGAGCGCTCCACCGGCGGCCGCGGCGCCCGCGGCCGCGCCGAAAGCCGCGCCGCCAAAACCGGAGGCACCCGCGACGCCGTTGGCTCCGCCGGTCACGCGTCTGCGCCCGGTTGCGACGGGCGCCCGCAGCGTCGCCCGCCCGCCGGCCGCGCAGGCGGCTCCTCAGCCCGTTTCCGAACCCGCCCCCATCGTTGCCCCTCCGCCCCAGCCGCCGCGCGTCGCGCAGCCGCGCCGGGCCGCCGAGCCGATCCCGCAGCTTCGCCCGGTGCCCGCCGGGCAGCCATCGATCGTCAAGCGTCAGACTCCGCCTCCGTCCGCGGCTTCGGCCTCGCCTGGGCCTCAAACAGGGCTTCCGGGCCGGCCCGGCGTCGCGCCGCGCCCCGGCGAGGTTCTGCCCGGGCAAGGCGGTAAAGGCGCAGCGCCGCCGCGTGGAGCCGCAACGCCTCGACCGATGCCGCCTGCCCGCCGCCCGGCGGGGAATGGGCCGTTCCGTGCCATAACGCCGGGCACGCGTCCGGGGGTAAACCGCCCCGGTGCGGCGCCCGCCGTCGAGTCTCCCGCGCCCTCGAGCGGTGCGCGCCCGGGCGATCGTTCGCGCATTCACGAGGACAAGGCCGCCGCCAAGAAAGATCGCGAAAAGGAACTGCTGCTCGAGAAAGAGCGGCAGCGCAAAAAGAAGGGCGACGCGGCCGCCTCCGCGCCGGCACGCGCCCTCGAAACCATCGAGATCCCGGACCTGCTCACGGTGCAGGAGCTGGCGACGTCGATGATCGTTCCCGCGCGCGACGTCATCACCGAGCTGATCAAGATCGGAACGATGGCGACGATCAATCAGAACATTTCCAGCGACGTTGCGACGCAGATTGCAAAACGCTTCGGTTTCAATGCGGTCGTCAAAGAGGCCGGCGAGGAAGTTACGGTCGAGCAGGAAGAGGACAAGCCGGAGATGCTGACCGCGCGCCCGCCGGTCGTCACGGTGCTCGGCCACGTCGACCACGGGAAGACGTCGCTGCTCGATAAGATTCGTCAAGCCAACGTCGCGGGGGGCGAAGCCGGCGGAATCACGCAAAAGATCGGTGCGTACACCGTCGAGCGAAACGATCGGAAGATCACGTTCGTCGATACGCCCGGTCATGAGGCGTTCACGGCGATGCGCGCGCGCGGTGCAAAGGTTACCGACGTCGCGATCCTCGTCGTGGCGGCCGACGACGGCGTTATGCCGCAGACGAAGGAAGCGATCGCGCACGTGAAGGCGGCGAACGTTCCGATCGTCGTCGCCATCAACAAGATGGATAAGCCGGACGCGCAACCCGACCGCGTCAAGCAGCAACTGGCCGAAGATGGTCTGCAAGCGGTCGACTGGGGCGGTACCGTCGAAATGGTGCCCGTCTCGGCGCGAACGGGCGACGGGATCGACGGACTGCTCGATACCGTTCTGCTCGAAGCCGACATTCGCGAACTCAAAGCCAACAAGACGCGGCGTGCGACCGGTGTTGTCATCGAGTCCGCGCTCCATCGCGGGCGCGGCGCGGTGGCGACCGTTCTCATACAGAACGGCACCCTTCGCGTCGGCGATATCGTCGTTGCCGGCGGGACTTTCGGAAAAGTGCGCGCGCTCATCGACGACAAAGGCAAACAAGTCAAGAAGGCAGGTCCGTCGATTCCCGTCGAGGTTATGGGGCTTTCCGATGTGCCCGCTGCCGGCGACGTCCTCAGCGTCGTCAGCGACGAGCGAGTGGCGCGCGAGACGGCCGAGAAGCGGGCAACGCGGCGGCGCGACGTCCGCATGGCCGCGGCCGGATCGCAGCGGGTCTCGCTCGAGACCTTCATGTCGATGCCGGCCGAAGGCAAAAAGGTGCTCAATCTGATCATCAAGGCCGACGGTCAAGGCTCGCTCGAAGCGCTGCGGGCGCGGATGGAGTCGCTCTCTACCGATGACGTCGAGATTCGCGTCATCCACGGCGGCGTCGGCGCGATCTCGCCCAACGACGTCAACTTGGCGAGCGCTTCGAATGCGGTGCTCATCGGGTTCAATATCCGGCCGGACGAGACGGCCCGGCGGCTGGCGGAGAACGAAGGCGTCGATCTGCGCTTCTATCAGGTGATCTACGAGATCGAGGACGATCTCAAGAAGGCGATGCGCGGCATGCTTTCGCCGGTGGAGCGCGAGGTCGTGCTCGGCCGCGCCGAAGTGCGGCAGGTCTTCAAGGTCAGCCGCGTCGGTACGATCGTCGGCTGCTACGTCAGCTCGGGCAAGATCACGCGCAATGCGAAGGCGCGCGTCATCCGCGATGCGGCGGTCGTATTCGACGGCGAGGTCGAGAGCCTGCGCCGTTTCAAGGACGACGTTCGCGAAGTTGCCGAGGGCTACGAATGCGGCATTCAGATCGCGAAGTTCCAAGACCTCAAAGAGGGCGACGTCATCGAAGCCTACGCTCTCGAGCACGTTGCCGCGGAGCTCGTGCGCGCGTGAAGGCACAACGAATCGCCAAGATCGACCACGAGATCCAACGGATCCTCGGCATGCTGATCTCGCAGGAGCTGCAGGATCCTCGCCTCGCGTTCGTCACCGTAACGCGCGTCGAGGTCGGAGACGACCTGCGCCGCTGCAAGGTCTTCGTCTCGGTGATTGGCGACCGGCACCAAGCGCGTCAGTCGCTCGACGCGCTCCAGCACGCCGGACGCTTTCTGCGCGGCGAACTTGGCCGCAAGATCGATCTGCGCTATACGCCCGAGCTGGTCTTCGTCGAGGATCGCTCGGCCGAGCGCGCGATCGAACTCGCGAAGACGCTGCGCGCCGCCGTGGCGCAATCGCCATCGAAGGAGAGCGAATGATCGAGAGTAAGCCCCGCGTTGCCTCGGTACAAGAAGTCGTCGAGGAGCTGCGTGGCCGCAGTTCGTTCGTGATGGTCAGTCACGTCAAGCCCGACGGCGATACGCTCGGTGCGGGATTGGCGCTCGGCCTCGCGCTCCAAAAGCTTGGCAAGCGCGTTTGCTACTTCCAGCAGGACAGCGTGCCCCGCAACCTGCGCTTTCTGCCTGGAGCGCAGTCGGTCAGCAACAAGGTCCCCGAATCTTTGCCGCCCGACACGCTCTACGTCTTCTGCGATATGAGCGACTGGCAGCGTGCGGGGGATCAGCTGCCGCGGGTCTCGCGCGAGAATATGCTCGATATCGACCATCATCTCGGCAATATGCTCTTCGGAAAACTCAACTTCGTGCTCGAGAGCGAGTGCTCGACCGGCAGCGTCGTTCTGCGAATCCTGCGCGCGCTAGGGATGAAGCTCGATGGCGAGATCGCTACATGCATTCTCGCGGCGATCATGACCGATACCGGCGGGTTCATGCATTCGAACACGACGCCGGAGGTACTCGAGGACGCCGCAGAGCTGATGCGTGCCGGGGCGGACAAGGAGCGGATCACCCGCGAGATCTTTGCCAATAAGCGAGTGGCGGCGACGAAGCTGCTCGGCCGGATCATCGATGTAATGCGCTTCGAACACAACGGAAGATATTGTTATTCGTACGTCGACGATGCGATGCTCGCGCAGACCGGCGCCGACGGAGAGGATACCGAAGACACGGTTAACGTGCTGCTCGGTCAGGAAGGCGTCGAGGTTGCCGCGCTCTTCAAAGCGATCGCCGGCGAAATCCGCGTCTCGCTGCGCTCCAACGGATGCCTTAACGTCCAGGCCGCTGCCGGCCGTTTGGGAGGCGGCGGGCATTTTCGCGCTTCCGGACTAACGTACACCGGCCCGCTCGGCGATGCGATCGAGAACGTCGAAGCGGCGCTGGTCGCGGAAGGTTTGTAGCGAAGCCCGTCCGTCGTTAGAGACGTGATCGGTTTCGTCAATCTTTTCAAGAGCGCGGGGCCAACCTCGGCACGTGCAGTCTCTCGCGTACGCCGAATCTACGCGATCGCCGGCGGCGACCGTAAAATTGCCGCCGGACATCTCGGAACGCTCGATCCGCAGGCCGCGGGGGTGCTTCCGGTCGCGATCGGAAAGGCGACACGCTTGATTCCGCTGCTGGAGGACCAGCGCAAGGGATATGCTTTTACGCTCGTGCTCGGACGATCGACGACAACGCAGGATGCCCACGGTGAGACCGTCGCCGAGGGCGACGTCCCCGAAACCTGGCCGCAGCTTCTCGGCGAAGCGGTGTCCGGCTTTATCGGACGCATCGCGCAAACGCCGCCGATGTACTCGGCGGCACATCATCAGGGACGGCGCCTGTACGAGCTCGCGCGCGAGGGAAAGAGCGTCGAACGCAAGCCGCGCGGCGTGACGATCTACGGCTTGACGCTGCTCGGCACGCAGAGCGGCCGGCCGGCGACTGCGCGGATGCGCGTTGCCTGCAGCGAAGGGACGTACGTCCGAACGCTCTGCCACGATCTTGGGACCGCGATCGGCGTTCCCGCGCACATGGGGGCGCTCGTTCGCGAAGCTTCCGGTCCTTTCGTGCTCTACGAAGCGCACGCGATGGAAGAGATCGCCGAGGCGCCGGAGCGCGCGCTTATTGCGCCCGAGCACATCATTCCTTTTCCAACCATCGTCTTGGATCTGCGCGGCTCGGCGGATTTTCGTGCGGGACGCGTCGTGCCGCTACCGACCGGCGCGACGGGACGCCATGTTTTCGTTCGCGACCACACGCGCGTCCTCGTCGGTGTTGGTGAAGCGCTCGGAACGCTGCTCGCGCCGCGAAAGGTTTTCGTGTGAAGCTCAACCACGAACTCACGCGCGAGAACGAACGCCCGCTCGTGCTGACGATCGGTTTTTTCGACGGGTTTCATCTCGGCCATCGCGAGCTTGCGAAAGCGACGATGCGGCTGCGACGGCCAGGCTGGCGAGCCGGCGTCCTGACGTTTGCCCAGCATCCCGCGGCGCATCTGCGCCCCGGAACGGAACCGCCGCTGATCTCGACGCCGCTCGAGCGGCTCTGCCTTTTCGCGAACGCCGGGTTTGAGGAGTGCTTCTTCGTGCGCTTCGACGAACGCATTGCCACGCTTTCGCCGGATGCGTTTCTGAAGCTCCTCGTCGAACGGATGGGCGTCCGCGGCATCGTCGTCGGCGAAACGTTTCGTTTCGGGCACAAGCGAACCGGCGATACGCAGTTGATGCGGGAGTTTTGCGCGCGGCGCGAGGTTGAGGTCGTGGCCGTCAAGCCGGTGGAGGCAGAGGGTGAGCGCGTCTCCAGTACCCGCATACGCGGCTTGATCGAGCGCGGAGAGCTCGAGACGGCCGACCGTCTGCTGGGCGGCGCCGGCTATGAAATTCGTGGTGTCGTCGAACTCGGAGCCGGCCGGGGACACGCGCTGGGTTTTCCGACTGCAAACATTCGCGTTCCCGAAAAGTTGCTACCGAGTGATGGAGTCTATTCGGCAACGGCCCGCTACGACGGCCGCGACTATGCCTCACTCGTATCGATCGGAAGCAACCCTCAATTCGCCGGCGAGTACCGCACGGTCGAGGCGTGGCTCCGCGACTTCCGCTACACGATCTACGGCCGGGAACTCTGGCTTCGCGACCTTCGCTGGGTCCGCGAGCAGCGGCTTTTCCCCGATGTCGGCGAACTGGTCGCCCAGATGGAGCGCGACGCGGCTGCCGTCGGATATCCGGCGTATGGCTAA
The DNA here is from genome assembly GCA_036489315.1 of Candidatus Cybelea sp. NCBI lineage: Bacteria > Bacillati > Vulcanimicrobiota > Vulcanimicrobiia > Vulcanimicrobiales > Vulcanimicrobiaceae > Candidatus Cybelea > Candidatus Cybelea sp. Next base: position 11,182 of record DASXFZ010000059.1, on the reverse strand, counting down.
TCGAGTGCCGGGACTTGGCGTCCTCGCGCTGTGCATCCTCGGCGCCTGCGCGCGCGGCGGCGCGGGATCCACGCAGATTGCCGCGGTGGGACAGCCCGCGCCCCCGTGGACCGAACCGAGCCTGCCCGGACCGACGCTTTCGCTGACAAGCCTGCGCGGCAAGGCGGTTTACTTAAATCTTTTCGCGAGCTGGTGCGATCCGTGCAACGAGGAGGCCCCGGCGATCAGCGCTCTGCAGCGCGACTACGCTGCCAAGGGACTCCAAGTCGTCGGCGTCGACATCCTCGAGAACGCGCATAAGGCCGGCGAGTTCCGCCAGAAACACGGTTTGATTTATCCCGTCGTTGTCGACAGCGGAACCGTGCGCGATCAATATCGTGTCAATGGGCTCCCGGTCCACGTATTCATCGGCAGGGACGGCATCGTGAAGCGGATCGTCGTCGGCGAAATGTCCCCGCTCGAGATGCGGCACAGCGTCGAGCGCTTATTACAGTAGGCCGATGGTTTCGCTTGCACGCCGACCCGCGGTCTGGAGCCTGGCCGCAGCGCTAGCCGCGGCTTCGACGAGCGGGTGCTCCGGCGCGGGCCAGTCGGGGGCGATGATGCCGCTCTCCAACGCGGGCGGCTCGGGCGGAAGCGGCGTGATGGGAAACGCGGTCCTGCGAATTTTTGTGCCGGCATTGCCGCCCAACGCATTTGGTAGGCCTCCCGCCACGCTTCCGCAGCCGCAAAACACCGCGCCGACCGGCGTCAATACGCTAAGCGGCGCACCCGGAATCGGCACCTTCCCAACGCCCGTTCCGACGTCAGCGGCCGTGAACCCGACGTCGCCGCCGCCGCCCGGTGCACAAGTGCTCTCGATCAACTTCGCCGGCCCAACCACGATCAGTCAAGTCGTAACCGTCGGACCGAATGCGGGCGGCTGTGCTCCCGCAGCCGGCGGCACGAGCTGCCAAGTCTCTCTCTCGATTCCCGTGGGAACGTACATCGGAACGATCGGCGCTCCCAACGCCGGTACGCCGGTCGCGGTCGCGTTTACGGTGGCGCCGAACGGACAGAACGTCTTCGGTATCACGACCGGCGGCGTGCCCGCCTCGCTCGAGATCGTACCCGCCTCGTCGCTGAGCGCAACGAACCCGCAGGGGGAGCTGGATCTATACGGCGCCGGGCGCCATCCGGTTCTGGTGGAAATGCTCGACGCAAGTCAAAACGTCATCGTCGCCGGCGGGCAGGGAACCTTTGCGCTGAATCAGGCCGGCGGTCCGCTCGCGCTGACGGTCGCCCAAGCTGCGACGTTCGCCCCGAATCTCTTCTACGTTTCGTCGTCGGCCTCGCCCAGTTCAAGCTCGGCGTTTCTGCGCGCATCGGCGACGTACTCCGGCCCCAACAGCCCGTGCTCGCAGCCAAATGCGGTGTGCAGCGGATCGACTCGCGTCGGCCTTCGCCAAATCCTCGCGGTCGCAAACTCGAACGCAAACGACGTCACGATCTACGTAAACGGTGCGAACCTCCCGCTGACGACCGTGCAAAGCGCGATCTCGGCCCCACAGGCCTTGGCCTTCGATTCGACCGGCAATCTCTTCGTCGCAAACCTGCCGGGAAACGTCACCGTGTACGCGCCGCCGTACGCCAGCGTCTCGACGACGGTCGCAAGCGGCGTCAATCATCCTCAGGCGCTGGCGCTGGACTCGCGCGAAAACCTCTTCGTCGCCAACGGCAGCGGGAGCAATACGGTTACCGCGTACTCGCCGCCCTACGGCGGTTCGCCGATGGCAACGATCTCAACGGGCGTTGGAGATCCGGTCAGCGTCGCCGTCGACCAGAGCTCCGATCTGTTCGTCGTCAATCAAGCGTCGAACACGGTGACCATCTATCAGCCGCCGTATATTTCGCCGCCAACCATAATCTCCAAAGGGCTGAACGCTCCGAACTCGCTGGCGCTCGATCAGCGCGGGAATCTCTTCGTAGCTAACCTAAACTCGACGCCCAATTCGGTCGTCGAGTTCTCACCGCCGTTTTCGAGCCAAAGCGGACCGGTTGCGACGATCACCAACGGCGTAAACGAGCAAGGAGCGATCGGCCTCAACGGGGCCGCGAACCTATTCGTTCCCAATCAAGGCGCAAACACGGTAACGGAGTACGCCGCGCCCTATACCGGGCCGCCGGCGACCATCTCCGGCGGGCAGAGCCAGCCGGTGGCCCTCGCGATCGACGGCCTCAATAATCTCTACGTTGCCAACTACGGCAACAACACGGTAACGGTATACGCGCCGCCTTACGTCAGCGGATCGTGGACCGCAATCAGCAACGGCATTAGCCTGCCGCTTGCGCTCGCGCTCTCGCCGGCGACCAACGCCGGAGCAGCGGTGCTGCCCTAGGTAAAGGGTCTGCCTCGCGCCTTCCGCATCCGGCTGCGGCGCTCGGTCAGACGGTCCTTGTCGGAATGTAACCGTCCCGAAGCGAGAACATTTAAAGGATTCGCTGAGCTTGGAGCGTTAGGCGGGCGAGGCTTGGAAAGTTAGGCGGCGCGAACTTGTAGGGCGTCGCCTTCCAGGGTGACGCGCGCCGCCGAGCCGTCGCGCAGTTCGCCGCGGAGCAGCGCGGTCGAGAGCGGTGTCGACACGTAGTGCGAAACGGTCCGCGCGACGTACCGAGCCCCGCTTCCGGCGCCCATCGAGACGCGCGCGAGATAGAGCTTCGCGTCGTCGGAGAGATCGAGCTTCACGTTGCGTGCCCCGAGGCGCTCCGCGAGCGCGTCGACGTGAATCGTGACGATCGCTTCGATCTGCGCGAGGCCGAGCTCCTCGAACGGAACGATCTCCTCGATTCGATTGAGCAGTTCGTTTCGCAGTGCGAAGGAGAGCTCGTCCTCCGCAAGGTTGGTCGTGAGAATGATGATCGTGTGCCGAAAGTCGATCGTGCGCCCTTTGGCGTCGGTCACTCGGCCCTCGTCGAGGATCTGCAGCAGGATCGCTGCGACCTCGGGGTGCGCCTTTTCGAGTTCGTCAAAGAGCACGACACAGTACGGCCGCCGGCGGACCGGCTCGGTGAGCTGGCCCGGTTCGTCGTGCCCCGCGTATCCTGGCGGAGCGCCGAGGAGTCGCGAGACGCCGTGGGCTTCGGTGAATTCTGAAAGATCGACGCGAACCAGCGCGCTCTCCGTGCCGAAGAGCGCCTCCGCGAGCGCTTTGGCGAGCTCCGTCTTGCCGACGCCGCTCGGGCCGCGGAAAAGGAAGGTGCCCAGCGGTTTGCGCGGGTCGTGCAGCCCGGTGCGTGCCCGGCGTATCGCCGACGAGACCGACGCGATCGCGCGCTCTTGCCCAATCACGCGTTTGGAGAGGATCTGCTCGAGTTCGAGCAGCCGGTTCGCCTGGGATTCGGTGAGCGAACTCTGCGGAATTCCGGTCCAGCGCGTCACGACGGCGGCGACGTCGCCGGGCGTCACCGCCGGAGACACGACGGCGCCTTTGTTCGCAAGAGCGACGGACGCGGCGGCCTCGTCGACGAGATCGATTGCTTTGTCGGGTAAAAACCGGTCGGCGATATAGCGCGCCGCGAGCTGCGCTGCAACCTCGACCGTTTCGTCGGGAATCGTGACGTGGTGGTGCGTCGCATAACGCTGACGCAATCCGCGCAGAATTTCGATTGTCTGCTCGATGCTGGGCTCTTCGATCATCACCGGTTGGAAGCGGCGTTCGAGCGCCGCATCCGATTCGACGTATTTTCGGTACTCGTCGAAGGTCGTCGCACCGATACACTGCAGGTCGCCGCGCGCGAGTTCCGGTTTGATCATCGAGCTCAGATCGAGCGGAGCGCCTTCGGCGGCCCCAGCCCCCACCAAGGTGTGCAGCTCGTCGATGAAGAGGACGACGTCGCGGGCGCTGCGCTTGACCTCGTCGAGAATTCGTTTGACGCGCCCTTCGAACTCACCGCGATACTTCGTGCCGGCAACCAGCGGCCCGAGCGAGAGCGCGAGCAGCCGTTTCCCACGCAGCGAATCCGGTACGTTTCCCGACGCGATGCGTTGCGCCAAACCTTCGACGACCGCCGTCTTTCCGACGCCGGGCTCGCCGACGAGACATGGGTTGTTCTTGCTGCGGCGCGCGAGAATCGAAATGACGCGCTCGATCTCGGCGTCGCGTCCGATGACGGGATCGAGCTTGTTCTCACGCGCAAGCTGCGTGAGATCGCGCGAGTAGGCCGCCAGCGTCGGGGTCCCGCCGCGCAAGCGCTTTCCGATCCCTTCGAGCGGTGAATCGCTGCCCGAGCCTTGGAGCTTCTCGGCCAGCAGCGCGCTGCCGGCGATGAGCCCGGCCGCGGCCAGCGCGGCGCCGACAAAGGGAAGGGCGCTGGACATCGTGCGTTTTTGCGCGCAGACGCTGCAGAGCCGCCGGCCGCCCAGCGTGGTTACGGAGGGACGCTCGGCGCAGAGTTCGCATTCGGGGTTCATTACCGGAGTCTACTGCATCGAGCGGGCCGGGGTTTCGGCGGCCGGAAAAGCCTCATGGCTGCGCGGTGAAGACGGCCGTGACCGAGACGCTGACGCTGACGTTGGACTGATCGAAGACCGTCGGGGCGGCCGCTCTGGCCATCGCGCCCATCGGCACGGGCGGACCAACCATCCCGCCGTTCTGCAGCTCGAGGCTTTTCACCGCGACGATCCGGACGTTTGCGGTGCGTGCCAGCGCTTGTGCTGCGCTGCGCGCCAGCGCTTGTGCTGCGCTGCGCGCCTCCGCTTCGGCCTTGGCGATCGCCTGCGCGCGCGCCACGCTTGGATCGGCAAGCCCGAACGCGACGCCGTTGATCCCGGTCGCGCCGGCGCCGATGCAGGCATCGCTGACTGCGCCGGCTTTACCGATGCTGCGCACCTTTACCGAAAACGTGCGCGAGACGGTATACCCGTAGCGTTCTCCGTTTGGGGCCGGCGGTATCACCTGCGGCGGCGGATTGTAATTAACATTGTAGTACGCAAGCGTGACGTCGCCCCTCGCGATGCCGAGTCTCTCCAGCGCCGCCACGACGCGTTCGTAGATTTGGTTGTTTTGCGATACGGCGTCTTCCGCGCGCGCTGCGTTGGTTTCGACCGCTGCGTTGACGGTTGCCATGTCGGGCGGAAGCGAGACGCTGCCGGTACCCGAGGCGGTGATTTCCGTAACGCCGGATTGTGCGGCCAAAGCGCCGCCGGTTGTCGCAGCGACGGCGATGAGCAGGCAAAAGAATGTACGCTTCATAATACGACAAACGTCCACCGTTCGGGCGCCCTCTCCCTGTTTGCGCGGCGCGCCCGAGGCGCGGATCGAGAGGCGAACGGAGCGCCGCCGGCCTCGAGGAGGAGAAAAGCTTGGGATTTCTTGCCTGGATTATTTTCGGATTACTCGTGGGGCTCGTCGCTCGCTGGATCGTGCCCGGCGAGGGGCCCGGAGGCGTGATCGGCGACATCATCATCGGCATCATCGGCGCGGTCATCGGCGGCTGGCTCTACGGCTGGTTCGGACACGCCGGCGTTAGCGGGTTCAACTTGCCGAGCATGGTCTGCGCGTTGATCGGCGCGGTCGTTCTCCTGTGGCTGATTCGCGTGGTGCGCGGGCGCTCGTCCGCCTGAAGGTTGCGGCGATTCGACGAGGGAAGTTGAGCCTGTCATGGCCTACGTCATCACCGAACCGTGCATCGGTACCAAGGATAAATCGTGCGTCGACGTGTGCCCGGTCGACTGCATTCACGGCAAGGATGAAGACGAGATGCTCTACATCGATCCCGAGGTTTGCATCGACTGCGGGGCCTGCGTCTCCGCCTGTCCGGTAGAAGCGATCTTCGCGGATTCGGACCTGCCGGAAAAGTGGCAGCAGTTTACCGCGATCAACGCCGACTACTTCAAAAAGGTATGAACCCGACGCTCTCTCCCGACGCCTTCAACGCGTTCTTCGCCTGCGCGCCCTGGGTTATTGGGCTTCTGATCTATCTCACGTTCTTTATCGCGAAACGGCACGAACGCGCTCCGGCGCACGCCCCGTCGTCGCACAGCGAAACCTTTGCCTGTGCGCAGTGCGGGCGTCGCGGTGCGCGCGATGCGATGGTCGCGCAGGACCATGGCGGCGCCGTATCCTACGTGTGCGGCGACTGTGCGACCGCACAAGTCGCCCACTAATACTCAGAAGCGACGACGAACGGAGCAGCTTTTCTCGCCCGATGCGAAAAAAGCGAGCGTCCCAGGAGCCGCGGTGTGCCCGAAATCAAACCTACTGCTGCTGGCCGTAGTTCGAGAGAACTTCGTGAATCCGCGACGCCATGCTCGTGGCCGCGTCCCACTTGCGCTGCCACATGTTGCGCCCGAAGATGAGGCCCGTGCAGCCGGCCGCCATCGCTACGTGCGCCTTATGCACCGTCGCGTCGTCGCCCATTTTGCTCCCGCCTGAAACGAGCACGAGGCTGCGCCCGGCGGAGCGCACGACCTTGCGAAGCCCTTCGACATCGTCGAACGAGAGCGTGTCGTACGGTTTCGGCAGTTTGGAGGCGTCGTCGGGCTTCCATACGGGCTCGTTGAGTTTGATCACGTCGGCGCCCATCTCGCAGGCGACTCGGGCCGCATAGTCCACGGCGTAAAGCGAGTCGATTCCCCCTTTGGCTTTGATCGCCGCGCCGCGCGGGTACGCCCAGACGACGAGCGGCATGCCGTAGCGCTCGCACTCGCGCCGGACGTCGTTGCACTGAGCGATATCGAGCTCTTGCGAGGGACTGCCGACGTATAGCGTGTAGCCGACGGCATCGGCGCCGAGGCGAACCGCGTCCTCGACCGACGACGTCAACGGACTAAACGCGTCGTCGTCCGAGGGAATGTTCGTCTTACCGTTTACTTTAAGCAGGAGCGGCACGCGTCCGGCGTACTTCTTCTGATACTTCTCCGCTAGGCCGACGTGGAGCGCGACACCCGAAAAGTTCCCGTCGACGGCCAGCCGATAGATCCAGTCGGTGTCAAGCGCCTCCGGATTGTCGAAAAAATCGATCGGGCCGTGTTCGAGCCCTTGGTCGATCGGCAGCATCATCAGCGTCCCGTTCGCGGGTCCGTGCTCGTACATGAATTTGTGCAGGCGCGTGCGCTTGCCGATGGAGAGATTCATCTCATCGAAGGTAGGACGCACGATGGTAGGAGATGCGGTGGCTGTCATAATGGCGCGGCCTTCGCCGCACCCCGGAGGTTATCCTGAGGCGACGACCAAATCGCCGCTCGTGATCACGCGGCTCGGATTCATCGGTTTGGGCACGATGGGGGAGCCGATGGCGCGTTCGCTGCGCCGCGCCGGTTACGAAGTTGCCGCATCGGTGCACCGAAGTCGCGAGGCGCTCGAGCGCTTGCGCGGCGACGGAGTCGCCGAGGCGGCAGACCCAGCCGCGCTGGCGGCCGATTCGCAGGTCGTGATCCTCTGCGTTCCCGATGCCCCGCAAGTCGAGGAGGCGCTCTTCGCGGCGCGCGGCGTTGAGGAAGGCGCAAAACCGGGGCTGCTGGTGATCGACATGTCGACAATCTCGCCCGTTGCCTCCCGCCGGTTTGCCGAGCGTCTGGCGAAACGGGGGGTTGACTTCGTCGACGCCCCTGTCAGCGGCGGCCCGCTGCGTGCCCGGGACGGGAAGCTGACAATCATGGTGGGAGCCTCGCCCGAAGCCTTCGAGAAGGCTCGGCCCGTCCTCGCGGCGATGGGGACGCCGAACCATCTCGGGCCCGTCGGAATGGGGGAGACCGTCAAGCTGGTCAATCAGATCATCATTGCGAACGTGATGATCGCCAACGTCGAAGGTCTGATGTTTGCAAAAGAGGCGGGCGCCGATCTCGACGCGGTTAGAGGGGTACTCGCCACGGCAACGGCTTCGAACTATATTCTGGAGAAGTGGCTGCCGAAGGTGTGGCTTGCAGGGACTTTCGAGGGCGGCTTCGCACTCGATCTCTTGCGCAAGGACCTCGCAGCCGCGCTCGATGCCGCTCGTTCCGAGAATCTTCCGATGCCCGCGACGGGGCTCGCGTACCAACTCTACACTACTCGTAGCTCTCACGGAGACGGAGCGCTGGACTACAGCGCGATTGCGAAAACGTATGAACGGAATTGCGGAGCTTAAGGCGCCGCGGGGCGCCTCTTTCAAAAGTCCGGACTTCAATAAGAAAATTCTCGTCGTCGACGACGAGTCGGCGATCCTGCAGACCCTGCGCTTCAACTTGGAGCGCAGCGGCTACGCGGTCGTTACCGCTGGAGACGGCCGTACCGCGATCGCCATGGCGCAGCGCGAGCAGCCCGACCTGATCGTGCTGGACATCATGCTTCCGGTGCTCGACGGCGTCGAGGCCTGCAAAGAGATCCGGAAGTTCAGCCCCGTGCCGATCATCATGCTGACCGCCAAAGATCAGGAGATCGACAAGGTCTTGGCGCTCGAGCTCGGTGCGGACGACTACGTGACCAAGCCGTTTGCGCTCCACGAGTTCCTCGCTCGCGTGAAAGCGCGGCTGCGCCGGCAGAACGCGATCGCTCCGGGGCACGACGAGGCGATCGCCTTGGGCGAGATCGTCCTCGATCCGTCTCGCCAGCAGCTTACCGTTCGCGGCAAGGACGTTGCGCTCGCGCCCAAAGAGTTTGGCCTATTGCGGGTGCTGATGGAGAACCACGGCCGCGTCGTGACCCGTCAAACCCTGCTGGATAAGGTTTGGGGATACGATTTCGAGGGCGAGCAACAGACGGTCAGCGTCCACATTCGCTGGCTACGCGAGAAGATCGAGGAAGATTCGCGGACTCCGCGCCACATCTTGACGGTGCGCAGCCGCGGCTACATGTTCAAGGCTTGACGCCGCTCTGGTGGTCGTTCCTGGCGTTGCTCGTCGGCATCGCCGCCGGTGTTCTCATCGCGAGGCCGCGGGTCGCGCGACGGGAGACCGCGGCCTATCCGCCGCCGCCAAGGAGCGTCGCCTCGAGTCCCTCGCCTTCGGAGGCACCGTTCGCGCCGTTGGTGCGTGCCTTGCCGATCGGGGTGATCCTCGTCGATCGAACCTGTCACATAGAGTTTGCCAACGCGGCCGCCGGAACGACCTTCGGTTTCGATCCGGCGCGTTCGATCGCGCTGCACATCATCGAGGCCGTACCCAACGTGGAGCTCGAGCGCAGAATCGGCGACGCGTTGCGCGGCGAGGCATCGGTCGCGCCCCTCATGCTCACCGGTGCGCCCGGGCAGCGAACCTATCGGGTCTCCGTCTATCCCCTGACCGACGACAATCGGCAGTCGCGCCGCGTCGTCGTCTTCTCGGACGATCAGACGGCTCTCGTTCGGCTCGACCGAGCGCGTAAAGAGTTTCTTTCAAATGTTTCCCACGAGCTGCGCACGCCGCTCTCGTCGATCAAGCTGATGCTCGAGACCGTTCTCGAAGCTCCCGAGGAAGAAGCGCGAGATCTTTTCGTGCCCCAGGCTCTGGCGCAAGTCGATCGATTGAACGCGCTCGTCGGGCAGCTGCTCGAGCAGGCGCGTGCCGAGTCGGGGCAGATGCAGCTGGCGTTGCGCGACGTCGATTTGGAGGAGGTGGCGCGCCCGATCGTTGCCTCTTTCGAACAGCAGGCCTCGAATAAAGGCGTCTCCCTCGAACTCGCCGCGCTTCGTCCCGTCCGGGTCGAAGCCGATCCCGACCGGTTGTCGCAAGTGTTCGTCAATCTCATCGACAACGCGCTGCGGCATACGTCGGAGGGCGGCCGCATACGGGTGGAACTCGACGCACGCGACAGCGATGCGGTGCTGCGGGTGCGCGACACGGGCGAAGGAATACCCTATCGAGACCTGCCGCATATCTTCGAGCGCTTTTATGTCGTCGACCGGTCGCGAACGCGCGGCAGCGGCGGCGCCGGCCTGGGTTTGGCGATCGTCAAGGGAATCGTCGACGCGCACGGCGGCGCGATCTCCGCCGAATCCATGCTGGGACGCGGCACGGCATTTACGATCCGCTTGCCGATCATGCGTATCAAGCGAGACGCCTCGTGAGGCTTAACCTTCTTAACGGTAACGGGCCCGGCGCGTGTGCCTGACGAACAGCACACCGCGATGTATGCCAGGACCGCGGAGCCGGCCATGCTTTCGACAGACGTGAAACTCAAGGTCGAAAAACTCGACGTGTACTACGGCCAGTTTCACGCAATTCGCAACGCGTCGTTGGCCGTACCCGTGAATCGCGTAATGGCGCTGATCGGTCCGTCGGGATGCGGCAAGTCGACGTTCATTCGCGCCCTCAACCGCATGCACGACTTGACGCCGGGCGCGCGCGTCGAGGGGCACGTCTTGCTGGACGATCGCGACATTTACGCGCCCGAAGTCGACCCGGTGACGATCCGGTATCGCATCGGAATGGTCTTCCAGCGGCCAAACCCGTTTCCGAAGTCGATCTTCGATAACGTCGTCTACGGGCCGAGCATCCACGGAGAGACGAATCGAGCCGCACTGATGGAGATCTGCGAGCGCAGCCTGCGCCGCGCGGCGCTTTGGGACGAGGTCAAGGACCGGCTCGACCGCTCGGCTCTGGCGCTCTCCGGCGGCCAGCAGCAGCGGCTCTGTATCGCCCGCTGTCTCGCCGTCGATCCGGAAGTGATTTTGATGGACGAGCCGGCCTCGGCGCTCGATCCCATCGCGACGAGCAAGATCGAAGACCTCATCGACTCGCTCAAGAAGGAATATACCGTCGTCATCGTGACCCACTCGATGCAGCAGGCCGCCCGGATCAGCGACAATACGGCTTTTTTCCTGCTGGGCGAGCTGTTGGAAACCGACACCACGGCCACGATCTTCACCAAGCCCAAAGATAAGCGTACCGAAGACTATATTACCGGCCGCTTCGGCTAAAGCTTTCAATAACAAGTCTTAAGACGACCTTAATAAGCGGTCGCTAGACTAGTATGCAGTTACCCTCTCGTCAATTCTCAGGAGAGAGCATATCGTGTCATTTACTTTGGCTCGTGCCGGCCTGCTGGCGGCGGCGATGCTTCTGAGCGGCTTGTCCCCGGCACTGGCGGAAACACAGGCAACGCCAGTCGCCCAGGCAAGTGCGCCGGACTTCGGCAGCCCGCCCTCAGGCCAGATTCCGATCCTCTACAACGATCATCACGTCTACGCCAAACCCGACGTCCTCAAGCAGGGCCGGGTGCTGGCCGCCTACGCTAAAGGCGGAACG